>JBFRWQ010000573.1:0-6686 GCA_051439665.1 Microcystaceae cyanobacterium
TTTCTTCTGATACTAATAGTACCTCGAAGGAAGTTCTGACCGTCTTGAAAAAGGCATCAGAAGCCTACACCATATTTGCAAAATTGGTGTAGGTAAGTCACCTCATCGCACCACCATGACGGCCATAATTTTGACGAAAAGTCGGGTGAATTTTGCCTTGAATACGATTTTCGTAGTCTTAGTCATTCATATCTAAGCCAATTTCAGCCGCTAAACGATTCAACAAAACTTTTTGCCGTTTAATCATGGTTTTGCTTTGTTTCAGCATTAATAAACGGGCTTTATCCTGGGTGGAAGTAACAGGCGCTGTTTCTGGGATTGGTTGTTCCACCGCTACTATTGAATTATAAGTGACACCTCGGTAGGTTAAATTAGCTCGTGGTTGCAGTACAGGTGGTTTCTGAAGATTGCGAAAACGCCAGTCTAAACCCCGATACTTTCCGACAACCTTGGTTTCACTGGTTTCGACGGGAGGGGTATATTGATAGCTTACGCCACGATAGGTTAGTTTCATAGTGCGCTCCTCAATGATGAGTGTAGGATTGAGGCGCGTTCCTTCGGGAATAATTCCCTACTTCCGTCCTTCCGATTCAATTGAATTGAGAAAGGATGAACGATTTACTTTCTGTATTTATTGTTACAGTTTTTTGGTGAATTGTCAAGCTCTTTCTGCTCGATGATCAAAAAATTAAAGTCGCTATGATTTGGACAACCCCTACTTCCTTTCCTGCTCTTAATCCGAATGAGGTTCATCTTTGGTGTATGAACCTACAAATTACTGAAGATTCAGTCCATCGTTTTACTAATACGCTGGCTGACGATGAAATAAGCAAAGCTAATCGCTTTAAATTTGATTATCTAAAAAGGCGCTACATTGGTGCAAGGGGAATGCTAAGACACCTATTAGGACAATATTTAAACCTTGAAGCGAGTCATATTTGTTTTAAATACAGCAAAAAGGGAAAACCTTATCTGGATTTACCAAATATTTCTTTTAATATATCCCATTCTCATGAAATGGCTGTCTTTGCTTTTAGCTATGGGGGAGAAGTTGGCGTTGATTTAGAACAAATACGAACAATGACCGATGTAGAAGCGATCGCCAAACGTTTTTTTTGTCCTGAAGAAGGGGAGTTAATCGCCACCTTAACGGGTAAGGAACAATTAACCACCTTTTTTCAGCTATGGACAGCTAAAGAAGCCTATTTAAAAGCAACTGGGGACGGAATTGGGGCAGGATTAGATAGCATCCAGATTCAATGGAATCAAGGACAAATAGAAGGATTATCTCTGAGTAATGAGGCCGCAGGGTTGCCCAATGTGGGAGGATTTACCCCTTTTACCTTAGCAGAAGATTATATTGGTACAGCCATCCAATTAGGGGGTAAAAGTCAATTTTTAGGTTTTATCGCAGATTATTCTTAAATGAGGTCAAAATAGCGAAAAATAACACCACAAATCGCTGCTAAAGCCGTAATACCGAGTCCAATGAGGGGATGCTGTCCATTCGCTACAGCAAAAGAGGTAACAATTCCTGCACCTAATCCTGCAGTTAAGGCCGCACCTACAAAATCTTTATTACTGGGGTTATTAAACAT
The DNA here is from genome assembly GCA_051439665.1 of Microcystaceae cyanobacterium. GTDB lineage: Bacteria > Cyanobacteriota > Cyanobacteriia > Cyanobacteriales > Microcystaceae > JBGTGT01. Next base: position 1,599 of record JBFRWQ010000573.1, read on the forward strand.
AGAAAATCAACACGAAACAAAGTTTTTTCAAGACAGCTTTTACCATATCACTCTCCTTTAGCCCTATGAGTCATCCCAAGCTAAATTGCAACGAAGCTTTAAATTTAGCTACGTTTCTTAACATTCAGTTAAACTTGAGTCGATCAAAATTTCCGAAATCGCTCCACCATTCTGTGAAGAATTATGTGTATAAAAAATTCACACACCACCTTGACCCAATTGTGAAATTCAAGGGTCAATGAGAAAGAGAGTCAACCGATTATGTTTAACACTACACTCATCCGCAACTACTGTCTTCTCGCTAGTCTCGTCGTTTGCATCACAATGGGATTAACCAATAGCTTCACCAACCCTCATCGAGTCGCACAACAAGAAAAGTTTGATCACTATGGTCAATATGTCAGTATGAGTTTAGTCGCTTTCTCGCAAAAGGCTTTTCGCTAAACCTTAAATAAAGTCCGAATCCCTTGACCTGGATCTGGTTGTTTGACTAGAGATTCTCCAATCAGTACCCCATTTGCGCCCGCTTGCTGCACAATCTGTAAATCTTTATTAGTATGAATACCTGATTCACTAATCACGCTTATATTTCTTTGACGAATTTGTTCTCCTCTTGCTTCGAGTAATTGGCAAGTTGTGTTTAAATCAACGGTAAAATTCTCTAGATTGCGATTATTAATACCAATTAAACTAACTCCCTCAAGGCTAAGAACTCGATCTAATTCAGCCATTGTATGAACTTCAATCAGAGCCATTAAGCCCAGTTTTTGAGTAATTTTAAGAAAGTATTGTAAGTCACGATCGCTTAAAATCGCTGCAATTAAGAGAACCGCATCAGCCCCTTTAGAGCGTGCTAGATAGATTTGATAAGGAGAAATAATAAATTCTTTACATAATAAGGGAATCTCAACTGCTTCTCTAACTAAAGCTAAATTGGCAAAACTCCCTTGGAAAAATTTTTCATCAGTTAAAACAGATAAACAACTTGCACCATTCGCTTGATAGGTTTTGGCGATCGCTACTGGATCAAAATCTTCTCGAATAACTCCTTTACTTGGACTGGCTTTCTTGACTTCTGCAATTAAAGCGGGTTGAGTTTTTCCCGACTTTAAAGCCCCTAAAAAATCCAGGGGAGGGGGAACAGTCAACACTTGTTTTTGTAACTCTAAAAGAGGCAATTTTTGTCGCAAATTCTCTACTTCCCTGTCTTTATACCAAACAATTTCTTCCAAAATATGATTAGGATCACCATCAGGAACTTTGATATTATATTGTAAATTGTCAACATTGACAGAAGGATTAGGGGGTCTTCTTCGGATTTGCATAGGAGTCTATCAATAAAGTATGATTTATGGTCAGTATGAACCGAATTTTAACAGTATTTAACCGAGAACGCAACCTAAGATAAAATAGATTAGAATGATCAACCCTGTCCCTGATTGATTCTGCACTTATTTCTCGTTAATTTTTGTTGCTTGAGAAAGGAGCGTGTAGGGTGAATTGGGTGGGATAGCTAAATTGATTATAAAATAGGAGTAATCAGTTTGATCTGATTGACATCTGACTAGCTAAACCCCTAGCTTGTATTTGCGTCAAGGAGGACTTTTCAAAGCGTGCTATATAAGATCCGCTTTCGGCCTGCATCTGCTGCTCTATTTGTTACCCTCAACCCCGATGAATCCATTGTAGCGGCAGTGGATACCCTAATTAGTATGGATGCAGGGATTAAAATAAGTACCAAGTTTGCAGGTGGTCCGATTTCAGCCCTCTTGGGTAAATTATTGGGTAAACAATCCCTTGTCGTCAACACCTACCAGAATCAAAGCGAAGATACCCAATCCCTCATACTCAGTCAACCTTTATTAGGGGATATTGAACGCATTGATCTTAAACGAGGGGGAATTTGTTTGCAACCGAGCGCTTATTTAGCACATACGAGTGATGTTCGTATGGGGTTAGCTTGGGGAGGAATTAGGAGTTGGCTCAAGGGGGAAGGTTTATTTAAGCTCAAATTTACGGGGAAAGGTCGAGTCTTCATTAGCGCTTATGGGGGAATCACCAAGCGAGTTCTATATACACAGTTTACTGTGGATAATGGTCATTTACTAGCCTATGAACCCTCGATTAGACTTCAACCTCGATCGCTGACTCAAGAAGGGATGGGATATAATTTGAGAGGGAAAGGTATATTTTACATTCATTGTCGTAATCTTGAGCGATTAAAGCAATATCTGAACCAAAAACTCTAAATCAACTGATCATTATATGGAAATTTCCCTCTTAAAACAACCTGATAGTGCGATCGCTCGTATTCTTCTCAATGCAGATGAGGAAATTACAGTGCAAGTAGGCGCAATGATTTCTATGAGTCATGCAATAGAAGTTAATACGGCAATGAGAAGAGGTAGTTATAAACAAGAAAAAACTGAAATCACGCCAGTCTTAGGAGGAAGTTCTCTATTTTTAACAACATATAAGGCACAAGATGATCGTTGTGAGTTGATCCTCGCTCCAACTCTCTTGGGTAATTTATTAGTTTATGAGTTAACCAAGTATAAATTAGTTGTCCAAAATATGGCTTTTTTAGCGTCTCCTTCGACGGTTGATTTATTTGTAGGATTTCGTGGCTTTAAAACTTTGTTAGATAAAGAAGTCTTATTTTGGTTGAGTGCAATTGGTAAGGGAAAAATTATTCTCCAAAGTTTTGGTGCAATATATGAAATTGTGGTTGATGGAGATTATATGGTTGATCTGGCTCATTTAGTCGCTTTTGAAAATAGTTTAGAGTTTACCATCCATAAGCTTAATAAAGGAGGATTAGGAACTTTCTTTCACAAAGAAAAGTTACTCTGTCGTTTTCATGGACAGGGGAAGGTATTTTGTCAAACCCATAATGCTTATCGTTTAGGACAGTTATTGGGGAATAGGTAGTTTTAGTGACAAGGGAGCGGCTGATCAGCACAAAATCTCCTTCCTTTTTTTTCTAGCTATTCATCCCATTGTTGCACTTTCTTGATGGCTCTCCTGACTTTATGGTGATGATAAAAACTTATCGCTTTTAGGGAATGGGGAATAGGGAATAGGCAATGGTGGGCGAAATGTAACAGGAATAACAATTTATACCATAACCCCGAAAGAGCCTAATTTAAGATTTAGGAGCAAATAATAATGCTCAAAGCGATCGCATTTAACCCTATACTCTATTAAAATAAATAAATAAGAAGACAAAAGTAATGATTAGGAGTCAAACATTATGAGCCAAGAGCCTGTTACCGTTACCTATTCTCTTGAGGCTGTTTTAACTAGACTAGAACAGAAAATCGACAGAATGGATGAGAAAATCGATAGACTTGATCAACGGGTGGGAAAATTGGAAGTCGGACAAGCTAGGTTAGAAGAATCTGTCAGGAATCTTGAAGAAGATGTTAAAGAATTAAAAGGTTCATTAAAAACGCAAATTTGGGCATTAATTGGTATTTTAATTGCAGCAGTCGGGGGATTTTTAGTAGCAGTTGGTAAATTTGTCATTTTTAATAATCCCTAATCAGAATTTAGAATTTAGAATTACCTCAACAATCGAATTTGCTCATTTTATCTGAATATTGTTTAATCTGCCCACCCTACCATGACTTTACCTGTAGGGTTTGAATAATATTCAACCCCTACCAGAGAATTGATTGATTAAGAAAATGATTAACTCATAATCATAGTCCATCAAATTATCACATAAATCATAGTTAAGACGGGGATTTAATTTATGAATAATGATACAATTAAGGTTGTTTATTGTAGGGACATAATGATATTATGTCCTCAGAGCAATGTGTTAACCATGCCATTAACTTTTTGGATATGATAGGGTTATATATTGTAGGGACATAATATCATTTATGGGCGCAAGCCTTGCGCCCCTACAAGAGGATTAAAAGTTATTAATATTATTTAATTCCTGAAGCTTCTAAAACTTGAGCAACCGTTAACTTTAATTCAGGAAAAATTTTCGAAACAATCATATCCTGATCTCGAAAAGCATTCACTTGATATTTACCTTCCATGAGAGAATAGACAAAGATAGTGGAAACTTTGGGATTTCCTAAATATTGACGAGAAGCGATCGCTAAATAATCGACAATCCAATATTCTTTAATTCCTAATCTTTCATATTCTTCTAATTTATCAATATAATCATCATCCCAATTAGTGGAAGTAACTTCTACCGCTAATTCAAGGGGTTCAGTAATTGCTCCATAAGCTGTTACATTTTGATTCCAAATTGAACCTTTAACCACACTAACATCGGGAATTCTTCCTCTTTCTTCTCCGTTTTTAGTTAAGGTTCTGATAATAATGTCTTTGTCGATGATATAGTCAAGGGATAAGCGTCTAACCTCATCGTTCAAGTTAAACATTAAGAATCTAGCTACATTTTTATGCGCTCTCGTACAATCCACTTTAACGAATTCTCCATTAACTAATTCAAATTTTCCTTCTCCTTCGGGATATTGGTGAAGGTACTGCTCAAATGTTAACTTTGTCAGTGTTGTAACCATGACTTTACTGATAAATTTTTAACTTTTAACTTAGTATTATAACAAATCTAAAAAGTAGGGTGGGCTTTGCCCAGCAATCCCACTTTATGGCAATACAAAAGAGAAACGAAACCCAACAAATATGTATTTCGTCCCTCTGTGGTAGGTTTTCGGGTCGTATGTATGGGCTAATAGTTGACAACTCTTATAGTCATTTCCAATAAGTTTTAGATAGACGAGTGTGAGCATCTTACCCACTACACCAGAGATAATTTAGGTAAATTTGATATCATGCTTCTTTGAATTCACTATAAAAAAGATGGAAGGAACTTTAACCTAATTTTCTATACCAATAAGCTCAATAATTCTTCTTCTTTCAATAACTGAATCCCTAAAGATTGCGCCTTTTCTAACTTAGATCCCGCCTCTTCTCCCACTACCACATAATCAGTTTTTTTACTGACTGAACCCGTTACTTTCCCCCCCGCTTGTTCAATCAATTTCTTGGCTTCACTGCGCTTCAATGTAGGCAACGTTCCCGTTAAAACAAAGGTTTTTC
>JBFRWQ010000574.1:0-8987 GCA_051439665.1 Microcystaceae cyanobacterium
GCTGTGGTATCTTCTGGAATCTCGATTAAATGAATCATATCTTTGATTTGGTAGGCTAACTTACGGGCAACTTCATGACGTGCCTCTAAAATCATTCCCTCTCGTCTTTGTAAATAATCACGAATCACAGCATAATCTTGAGGTAAGAGTTGAGAAATATCTGCTTCTTGCGTTAATTGATTAGCTAAACCCTCTGCTTCCTGAGAAAGCTGTAAATTCTGCTCAGATACAGGGCGCTCTTCTTGCACAACTAATGTTCCTCCTACCCAGTCTCCAATTCGTTTTTCTTTCTTTCCTAAGATAATAAAAAAAGCACCAATCAAGAAAATCAGATCCATCGATAACAGTAATGATCTAAGGGTAGCTTGTGGTAAACCAATCGGACGGCCATCATCCCGAATGACTCTAATTTTCACCCAACGTTTACCAGGGGTTTGGCCTTGCCAAAGGGTTTCAAAGAAAGCAAAATATCCCACACTGAGCGTAAAAATAATTAAAGCTTGAATGGCATATAACCATAAACCTAATGAAGGTATAGTGAACAGGCGTAAGGCAAGAGCAAATCCTATTAAGACAACTGTGTATAAAACCCCTAAAATTAGAAAATCAATTAATAAAGCGTAGGCTCGATTACCAATTCCTGCTAAGGTAAATTCAAGCTCAACACTTTCTGGAGTTTGTAAGGTAATTCGATTAAAAAAATCCATGATATCAGAGGATACAGCACATTATATCTTGATTTTAACGACTTTTCCCTAATTCAGGGATCAGGAAACTCTTGATTGGTTTTGTACTTCTTTAAGATCAAGGTAAGGTAAATGTATAGCAGTGAAAGAGTTGATGAAGGTTTTTCCTCCTGTCTCCTGCCTTCTACCTTCTCCTATAAATAGTACAAAATTCATTCGCTCAATGATCACCCTTAATCAATTCATGACCTCCTCCTGTGGGGAATATATTAACTCAATTGACCTTGATCTCTATGATTCTCCTGAATGCAGTTCTTTAGCAACTCAAGCGAGAAAAGGCCGCCACTGGAAACGAGTTTCTTCTTCTCCTGTTAAGGGAGCGATTGAGGTATCTTTGTGCGAAGATAATTATCAAGCTTGGTTGCCAATTACTGCATTAAATAGCTTGAAACCTGCGTCTAATCCCTATCAACCGACTTTACGAACTCGTCAAGAGATTGAAGCCAAAATTCCCCAGATTATTGCTTTTACTAAAGCCGCCATGGCCTGTCCCAATTATTACTTGTGGGGGGGAACAGTTGGACCAAATTATGATTGTTCAGGATTAATTCAGGCTGCTTATGAGGCTTCAGGGATTTGGTTACCAAGAGATTCTTATCAACAACAAGAATTTACTCAAAAAGTAGAACAAAATAATCTAATATCAGGTGATTTAATCTTCTTTGGTCATCAAAAAGTTGATCATGTGGCTTTATACTTAGGAGATGGATATTATATTCATAGTTCGGGACAAGAAGAGGGACGTAATAAAATCGCCATTGATCCCTTATCTTTGGACGGCGATCGCATTACTCAACATTATTACAATAAGTTATGGAGTTTTGGGCGAGTGATGGAGAGTTATAGCTGAATGAAGAATGAATAAAAGAATATCGTGAATAGTGAATCCGACATTTAGCCAGATTGACGAGAATGTATGTTTAAATCCCCATGTATCCCGAACTCCTGCCTTTTTTCACAAATTTTCGGAAATATAAATCTCTCTTCTGTAGGTCAAATCCCAGCTCAATAATTTACTTATAAAAACTTAATAAAATACGGAAAATAAATTTGATTTGCTGTAGGTAGTATAAGGGAGCGTGTCAGTTTCGCTACCTAGTATATATACTCATCCTCTAAAGCCCTTACTGGACTGCGTTTTTGGACTGATTGTTATATTACTCAAATTGTGCATTTTCAAAAGTGACACGCTCCCGTAGTAAAAACTATCTGATTTTGCGAAACAGCTATCTGTTTTTAAAATTATAGGAGCATTATAATGCTTTTCACTTCTTGGTTGAACTCCCTTAATTTGCTTAACTTCCCTAATCATGTCACTAACTTATTTAACTCTGTTACTCAACAAGAAATTGCTGATCAAGTGTCAGTTATTCAGTATTTATTTAATCAAATACCTGAATCTATAGATTGAGAATAAGCAACTTTCATTTTTTCATTGTTAGAGGACAAGAGTAATGATTAGTCAAATTTCCGAAAAAAATATGCACAAGATTCGCTGGTTTTTAGTCATTGGCTGGTTAATCTTAATTATCTCCTTATTTTATGACCCTATTTCTCATACTTGGAGTGATCCCAATAATTTAATGAGTCCGTTTCGTGATGTAGTAATTACCCAAGCTAATGACCCCAATACTTGTGTGAAAGTTCAAGAAATCTGCCTCTCAGAAACCCCCTATCCGATGGGAACTCGTTTCTTTTGGGGAATGATTGTGCCTAGTGCAATTATCATTGTTTTGGTTTTTGGTCATGAGACATGGCGACGTATTTGTCCCCTCTATTTTCTCTCCCAAATTACTCGACGGTTAGGACTCAATCCTCGCTTAAATATTAAGAACAATACTTGGTTACAGAATAATAATCTGTACTTGCAATTTTTCCTATTCTACGTTGGGTTAAATGCTCGTATTCTCTTTGTTAACTCTTCCCGTGTCATTTTTGGTTTGTTCTTACTTTTTACAATTTTTTCTGCTATTGTCATTGTGTTTTTATACGGTGGTCGTAGTTGGTGTCATTATATTTGTCCTTTTGGTATGGTGCAAATTGTCTTTACTGGACCACGAGGAATCTTCGATAGTCAGGCTCAAGATAAACCGCCATTTACTGTCACTCAATCCATGTGTAGAACCCTAGATACTTCAACGGGTCAAGAAAAGAGTGCTTGTCTCAATTGTAAAAGTGATTGTTTTGATATCGATTCCGAAAAAAATTACTGGGAAGAACTCAATAAACCAGGGCGTAAATTAGTTCAATATGGCTACTTAGGTTTAGTGGTTGGCTACTTTATTTACTACTATCTCTATTCTGGGAACTTCTGGTACTATTTCTCTGGTGCTTGGACTCATGAAGAAGGGTTAATCGACAACTTACTGAAGCCTGGTTTCTATGTTGGAGGACAAGTCATTCCTATTCCCAAATTAGTTGCTTCTCCTTTAACCTTAGCCTTATGTGTGGTAATCGCCTGCTTTGTTTGTAACCAAATTGAAAAAGTTTTAACAACTTATCTACGACGACGGAATCCTAGTCTTAATCGTCAACAAGCTGTTCACAAAATGTTCTCCCTGTGTACATTTGTTTCTTTCAATGTTTTCTTCATCTATGGTGGAAGACCCGAAATTTTACGCCTTCCCATTGCATTTCAATTGAGCTTCAATGCCACTGTAGTTTTAGTCAGTAGCTTATGGTTATATCGTACTTGGGGACGCAGTTTTGAAACCTATAACCGAGAAAGCATTGCTTATAAATTGCGTCGTCAACTCAAAAAACTGTCTCTTAATTTTTCTAAGATTCTTCAAGGTCGTTCTCTCGATGATCTCAACCCTGATCAACTAGAAATTCTAACGCAAGTTTTACCAGGTGCGACTCAACAGGACAGATTATCCATTTATCAAGCAGTACTAACAGAAGCATTATCAGAAAAACGGTTTTCTCCAGAGCAAAGCCGAAATGGTTTAAGATCCTTGCGAGACAAATTAAACATTAGTGATGAAGAACATTACAGAATATTATCCTCATTAATCCCTGAAATTAGCCAATTTACTGAAAATAATGCTGTTTTAGACACAGCCAAAACCGCTATCAGAAATACCAAAGCGAAAAAATCATCCTTGTCTAATCAAGTTACGAAAATTCGACCAGCAAAGAAACAGTAATCAGTTAACAGTTATTCTCCTTCCTCTTCCCACCTTGTCCTTGCTAATAAATTGGAGTTCAATTATGTCATTTGCCACACTTCAAATTAAAGTTATCAACACAGAAATTGCTGAATTTCAAGAAAAACAAATTGATCTAGAACTAGGTCAAGATTGTTTAATTGGTCGTCATCATAGCTGTACTCTAGAACTAAGTAGTCCTGAAATAAGTCGGATTCATGGCCGAATTTGGATACAGGAGGGACAGTGTTTCTTCACTGACTTAGGCAGTACAGATGGTTCTCAAGTCAATGGATGTGAAGTGGAAATTAATCAGCCCTATCCCCTAAAAGCAAAGGATTTACTGCGAATTGGTGATTATTTGATTATAGTAAATGATATTTCCCTATCCTCGAACTCATCTCAGCATAAAGTCCAAAAAGCTTGGAGATCAGGGGAATTAACCCTCCATTGTCTGCAAGTGATTGAAGAAACCCATGATGTTAAAACCTTTCGTCTCATAGCTGATCCTCCGATTCCATTTTGCTACCAACCAGGGCAATTTGTAACGTTAAATATTCCTATTAACGGTTTAAATGTTTTTCGCTCTTATTCTATCTCCTCTAGTCCTTCTCGCCCTCATTTACTTGAAATTACGGTTAAACGAGTTCCGTCACCCAGTGACCAACCTGATGCACCTCCTGGACTGGTTTCTAACTGGTTACATGACAATATTCAAGTAGGATCAGAAATTATTGCCAATGTACCAATGGGTCATTTTACCTGTGGCGAAAATCCTGCCCAAAAACTGCTGTTTGTTTCGGCTGGAAGTGGAATTACACCGATGATGTCTATGTCTCGCTGGTTATGTGATAGGGGTGCAGAGGTTGATATTGTCTTTCTCCATAGCGCACGAACTCCTCAAGATATTATTTTTCGTTATGAATTGGAGTCAATGGCCGCAAGATACCCTAATTTTAAGTTGGCCTTAACCCTAACTCGTTCTGTTCCTGGCGAAATTTGGCAAGGATACCAAGGACGGTTAAATGAATTATTGTTACAAACCATTGCACCTGATTTTCGAGACAGAACGGTTTATGTCTGCGGTCCCGATGGTTTTATGAAAGGGGTTAAAACTCTATTGACTGATTTAGGGTTTCCTGTAGAAAACTATCACGAAGAAAGCTTTGGTGTCACCAAAAAATCCAATAAAAAAGCAAATAAAGAAGTAAATAAGTTGATTTATGATTCTCAAGCTGAGATTATTCAATTTACTACTGCTCAACCTACCTCTAATTCAGATTATACTGTCTTAGTCTTTAAGAATTCAGGGAAAGAAATTACCTGTGATCAAGAGGACATCATTCTTGAGGTTGCAGAAGAAGAGGGAATTTCTCTCCAAGCAGGATGTCGTATGGGGTCTTGTGGCGTTTGTCAATTACGCCTATTAGAAGGAGATGTCATCTATGATCATGAACCCCAATGCAAAGACGGTCATTTTCTTCCTTGTATCGCTAAAGCTTCAGGAATAGTCTTAATTGAAGCGTAGCAATTTACTCTACTGGTTTTGATAGTTGAAACTGCTAAAACCTTTGGCGATCAGGGATATAGCTCTACACCCGATCTGTGTTTGACAATTGAAAAAGCTCAATTACTTTCACAGTAAAGGTCTTCATTCTGCTTTTAGCCATAGTCTTCTTGATTTTTCCGAATAAATTAGCCAATCATGAACATTTTAAGGAACACAGGTCTAACCTCTGGTTATCTCGTCAACGAGCGCTATCGTATCGTCAAACAACTGGGACATGGGGGGTTTGGCCGTACCTATCTCGCTCAAGATACCAATCGATTTGATGAACCCTGTGTACTCAAAGAATTTGCTCCCCAATTCCAGGAGTCTTATGCCTTAAATAAAGCACAAGAACTCTTTCAAAGAGAAGCAGGAATCCTCTATCGTCTCCAGCATTGTCAAATCCCTCGATTTCGGGAGTTATTATCCTTTGATGATCAAGAAGACGGGGGTTTATTACTGGTACAAGACTATGTGGAAGGTCAAACCTATCATCAATTATTGAATCAGCGATCGCAACAAGGAGAGGAATTTACGGTTGCTGAAGCCAGTCGATTATTATGGCAAACCCTCCCAGTTTTAGAGTATATTCACTCCTATGGTCTAATTCATCGAGATATTTCCCCAGATAATCTCATGCTCAGGGATTCAGATGGAATGACCGTTCTAATTGACTTTGGCAGTATTAAAGAATTTGCCTCAAAAGCTCAATCTCAGTTACCAGAAATGGTTACTTTTACTGGAACTGTTTCTGGTGTGATGGGGACAGTTTTAGGAAAAATGGGTTACGCTCCTCCTGAGCAAATGGAAAGAGGTATTGTTCGTGAAAATAGCGATTTATATTCTTTAGCTGCCACAACCGTTGTTTTACTAACAGGAAAAGAGCCTAGCGACCTCATTAACCCTGATACTTTGCAGTGGGAATGGCAAAGCGATCGCAAGATTAACCCCCAATTAGCAGTGGTTCTGAATAAGATGTTAGCACCTTGTCCTGGCGATCGCTTTCAAAGTGCTAAGGAGGTGATGCAAGCTCTCAATAATAATTCTTATGTTTTATCTTGCATCCTTGAATATCAGCAACACTTTCAGTCTCGTATCTCTCGTAATTTCCCTTCAAAGCTAAAACAATGGTTCACCCTTGCTGGTGTGACAGGACTCACCTTAACAGGGTCTTGGATATTAAATCACCATGTGAGAACTATTCCCCCTTCTCAACCTAACCCGCTTGTTCAGAAATCTGAACCAAAAAATTGCCAATTAAGTCAAGGAGAACAGGTTTTAATTTTCCAAGTGATGACCCCAAATCAAGAATTAGGGGTAGAAGCCTTGGCAAAAGGTAATTATACGCAAGACATTAATTCATCTAGTGCGTCGTTGAAACAGCAACCTAATGGGACAGAAACGTTAATTTATATTAATAGTGCCCTAATAGGAGATAAAATAGCCTATACTATTGCTGTTTCTCTCCCTGTTAACACAGATGTCCATAAGGCTCAAGAAATACTGGGAGGAGTGGGGCAAGGTCAAGCCCAAATTAATCAAGCAGGGGAAATTTTGCTCAAACTTGGACGGGTGGATGAGCATAGCGCTTCTGAAATCAGTCATTTCAGTAACAAGTAACCAGGGATAGCGAAAAAACTACCTATTTTCGGAGGAACTCAAATGTATAACTACACAACGTTAGAAATAGTCTGTAGGTTGACGGAAAACATTATTTTTTTAGCAATTCCTTGACCTATTTAACGTCATGAGACAAGGGAATTGATCAAAGATGCACGTCAACATTGAAGAGCAGAGGTCAATTGGCGAACCACAACGGCTTACGAAACCAATCTTGCCTTTAGTACTGCCATTAAACGGAGTCTCACCCGTATGAGGATTCAAAAAGTACCTCTGTGATTCCAATTTCATTATGCATTTGTTGGTGGCAAGGCTGAACTTATTTCTGAATTAAGTAAAAAGACTGTTTTTCGGGGAATCACTCCTGGTGATCATGTTGGTCCCTATTTGTCTCAATTTCTATTAGTTGGAAATCAAGAACTTGGTAGTAAAAATGAAAATATTCATAATCCTAAAGACGGCCTAATTCGTTATGGTGCTGTGGTGGTTAATCAACGAGTTCGCTTTGCTGATCCCAACAAAGATTATATGACCACTTGGGAAGCTTGGTTAGACGCTCAGAATGGGGCAGATTTACGAAGATTAGAAACTTATGAAGGAGAAGCAGGAGACTTTAAAACAGGATATCGTTTCATTACCACCCCTCGTGATTTAGCGACCTATGTTCACTATGATGCTCTCTATCAAGCTTATCTCAATGCTTGATAAGAAGTTTGCAGATCGTAAACAAGATTGTAATCGTTTTGCTGGAAAAGAACAGGAAAAATCCTTCTTACTGCCAATGGCATTTCCTGAAGGATCTCCTATGCACCCAGCTTATGGCGCAGGACACGCTACGGTTGCGGGTGCATGTGTGACTATTCTTAAAGCTTTCTTCGAGCACACAGCAGAGCTACCTTTTTGTTACTATCCCAAGGCTGATGGCACAGGATTAGCAAAGTATACTTCCCTAGACCAACCATTAACTGTTGAAGGAGAATTAAACAAAATCTGTTCTAATATCTCCATTGGACGTAACTGGGCGGGTGTTCACTACTTTACAGATTATATCGAGTCGATTCGCATGGGTGAAAAGATTGCTTTAGGTATTCTTGAAGAACAAGCGCTGACCTACAACGAACTAGAGGAATTTTCCATGACTGTTCCTTTGTTTGATGGTAACTGTGTCATAGTTGACGAGAATGGCATCACTTAAAATGAGGCAATAGCAACAAGTTCGTAGTAGGAGCTTTAGCCCTAAGATAAGCCCTAAAGGGCTTACTACAAACCTTGTTCCAAATTAGTTGAAACAGTCCAATAATAAATTGTTTCAGCTAATTAGGTGCATTAAAATTGGTTTGTGTTGGGTTTTGTGCCTCAACCCAACCTACATCTCTTCCATATATATCTAGAACTAACGTAGCAAAGACTGTCTTAGCTGCTCTAACCCGTCGGAGATACGAATAGGAACCGGATAGCCATCTCGGAGTTGGCGAGTTTGAGGGGGAAGACTGGCGATTGAAGCTTCAGTGCGCTGCCGAATTACACCAATCGAATCTGGTGGTAATGTGGACTTACCTGAGTGCATCATGAGGCGTAGTAAAGATCTTTCATGATCTTGTGCCGTATCCTCTATTAATCCTAAGCGATCGCCTTGTATTTTTCCCTCAATAATATGCCGAAAGATTTGTTTCCTACCAGGATAGGTTATTTTTTGACTGGATTGTTTAATGGTGGGGATTCCTTTAATTTCCACTAATTTATAAACTCCATTGACTGGAGTGCCAGTTACTAGCTTAGTTCCCAATCCATAACCATCAATCGTAGCGCCTGACGCTTTTAAACGGTCAATTTCCCATTCATCCAAATCACCACTAGCGAAAATTTTAGTATGGGGCAAAATTGAGCGAACGGTCTGAGATAATGCCATTAAATCCCCAGAAT
>JBFRWQ010000575.1:0-7974 GCA_051439665.1 Microcystaceae cyanobacterium
TCTTTACTCTTACTGCTTTTCATTGTTCTTAGGGATCTAAATGATTATGAACGTTCTAACTTAATCCTATCTTTATTTTCGGCAAAAGTACACACAAAATCTGGGGTTAGTCCCCCCCTTTGTAAAGACGTTGCATGCAACGTCTCTACGAGGTTGAAAAATTAATCCTTAATTCATAGTAATATTCTTGTAGAAGACGGCTAAATGTTTTTTGAGCTTTTTTCGTCCTAATTGAACTCGTTTACGGGCATTACAGACAGAAATGGAAAGATGCTGACTAATTTGCTCATAAGATTGCCCTTCATGAATCCTTAAGACTAACGGTTGTCGTAGTGAAGGGGGTAAGGTTGCGAACGCATCATTTACAATTATAACAAATTCTTGAGACGTTTCCCTTTTTATGGTTAAATTATTCTCTAGGGGGTGATGTTCAGCTAATTTGTCATTCCAAGTTGTTTCTATCTTTATTTTGCGCTTTAAATCTAAACAAGTTCGATAACAAATCTGTCGTAACCATCCTTTAGCATTGATAATCTTATGTTCATACTGGGGAAATTTCCTATGAGCTTTCAGCATACTGTCGTTTAAGGCTTCTTCTGCATGGATAGAATTATAATTCATCCATCCTAAACAACATCGGTAAAGATAAGCACGATGAGGAAGCCAAAGATGCCAAAAAAGAGGGTCATCCGTTCTTGTCAGTTGATGTAGGGACCCAGACTGACTCTTAGGTATTAAGCTTGCCATGATTTGTACCAATGATTTGACTTGAAATGACGCAATGAGGTACTAACCGTCAGTTTACTGAGAAAATGACAGGTTAATTCCACTCAAAGCGGATTTCATCAATAAAATTGGTCACGGCAAGGAACTTCGCCACCTCTAGTGTAGAACAAAATCCTAAGTTATTCTTCTTAAGAATTGTGACACTCTCTCCCTATAATTTCAGATATGACGCAAATGGTTGTGGGATGAAAAACGCCGAACGCCGAACTCCGAACTCAGTTATCATTCGGTTGTCGGCTTTGCAAGACTTCAGTAATTTCCCCTAACTTTTGTTGCAACAATTGTTCTAAGCTTTCTAGGTGAGAAGTTTCTACTTGTTCTAACTGGGTTTTAGAGAGTTGCTTAACTTTTGTAGTAATTAAGGAGACATCAGACTGATGTGTTTTTGTGTCGGAAGAGGGATCGTACTGTTGTTGCAGTTGTTTGACTAACTGACGAGTTCGAGTAACAGACAACCTCTTATTTATCACCTCAGTGGTTGCTGAAGTACGAATTTCCTGAGCTTGTTGGGGGGTAAGATGAAGATTTTTGGCGGATAATCTCTGTAGTAATAAGGCTTGAGATCCCTTTAATCCTTGAGTACGAATGGCCGCTTTAAGATCCCTTTCGAGGCTTAAGATCGCGAAAAGGTTGGCATCGACTGAGGCGGGATTTAATTGTAAAGCCAAAATAACCGACAACATAGACTGTTCTGAAGGATTAAGGATCAAGGTTTGTAACGTCTGTTGTTGTTGCTCAACAGAAGCTGTTACCACCCCAGAGAGGACTTTTAATTTTTTCTGTTTGGTTAAACGACGACAGACAGCACAGAGAAGACGAGGAATATCTTGAGGATCAATTTGAGTGGTTTGTACAATTTCAGTGACAATGGCTTCTGCTTTATCTAAAGCGTTTAAATCTTCTCTATGCAAAGCAGCAATCAAAACCTGTCGATGTAAAGCTTGAGGAGGGGGAATAATCACAGCCTCTAGGGTTTCCCATTTTAACTGTTTTGCTCCTCGCCAACGACGTTCCCCATCAAACAGTAAATACTTCCCTACTTCCCTTTCCATTAAGATAATCGGTTGTAGTTGTCCCTCTTGATGCAACGATTGAGCGATCGCATCGATACTTTCAGGTAAAAAGGTGCGTCGGGGTTGATGGGGGTTAGGCTCAATTTGCTCAAGCGGAACAGTCATCATACCGCTCTGTTGGGTTAAATGGGTGCGGAGATGATTAAGGGAATTTTCTATCTCTTCTCCATCTTGTCCCCGTAACTGTTCTATTTCTGTCTTCAGTTGTTCAATTTCGATTTCTGCCTGTTTTAATTGATAAGCTTGTTCTGCACCAAAAAAGAGGTGATCCAAGTTGGTGTTTTGTGGATAGCTCATTTAATTTACTCCTGATCAGATTCACTTATTAATTGTCCCAAATCTTGAAGTGCTTCCTGAAAATCTTGATGAGCAGGATGAGTCGGACGATATAGTTGTAGGGGAAGTCCAGCAGCACTGGCGTTAATAAATTCGGCACTGACTCGAATCGGTGCATAACAATTTAGGTTCATCTGTGCTAACTTCTGGGGTAAAAAATCTAATAATTGACGTTGGGTGGCTTGTTTACGGTCATACTGATTGGGCAGAATGCCGATAACTTGAGGTTCTGGCCTCAATCTTAATTGCCGATTGAGGAGATATAACCATTCAAGTAACTTAGAACTGCCTTGAATCGATTTCGGTTGCAGTTGTACGGGAATCAAAATCTGAGTCGCAGCAGCAACCCCCAGAAGAGCTAATGGTCCCAAAGTAGCAGGACAATCAAAAATGATGATCGATTCAGAAAGGGGATAATCTTCTAAGGCATCTTTGAGTAAATAAGCTCCCCTTGGATGAAGAACAATTTTTGAGGTAGCTTGTGCTAGAATTAATCCCCCTTGACAGACTTGAACTTGATCAGTATATTCGCTCCATGCGTTGACTAACGGCCAATTGCCGTTAAATTCATCATCTAAAATAATGGCAGTGCTTTGAGAAACATTAATGGGGGCTGATAAACCACAAAATAGCGTTAATGAGCCTTGAGGATCAAGATCAATGAGAGCAACTGAAAATCCTTGTTGTGCCAGTCCATAGGCAAGATGAACAGACACCGTTGTTTTGCCACTTCCTCCTGCATTACTGATAACGCATAATCTAACAGCCATATTAAGAGATAATCTTTTTGATTTTCAAGCGACTCATCATCATAGCAAAAAAGGATGGTCAATTATAGGTGTTAGGTTTTAGGTGTTTAAACCTCATGCCTAATACTTCTTTTCCCCATTGATTGATCGGATAACGTTATCCGATTCGTGTTGTGTACAATTGACTCATTCAAAATTCCCAAATTTTCAAACCTCAGTTTTAATGGTTAAATCCTCCCACACTCCCCACACTCCTTACACCTCCCCTGCTCCCTTATACTGATACCAAAGCCTAATAACTTCTTGACAACGTTCTAAATTTGGCTCGGCGATCCAACATAGACAGCCTAATTCGTCGGCGACAAACAAAAGAGAAGGATAGGGTAAGAAAGCAATGACCACGACATCCTGACTTTCAGAATAGAGTAACAAGGACAAACGGATCATTTCCTCAAACGTCTTAAGGTCGAGATCCTGATGTTTGCTAAATAAAGTTATATTCGATTGAGGAAGACAAGGAAAGTTTAGATGCCAGTTAGGGGTAGGCGCAAAGGCAATACTCAGGGCAATTTCGGTAGGAAGACTCTTGAGAAATTGACGAGAATTAGGTTCTCCACAAAAAAGTTTATGAGAGCCAAGTTGCTGCCATGTCTCCGCTTCGACGGACAAAGATGAAGCCACCTCAACCGTAGGGGAAACAGTAGGTTGAATGGAAACGGCTTCTGACAAAGATTCCTTAGCATGAATTTCTCTAATTTCAAGCTGACGGGAACGGGACGGCTCAGAAATTGAGAAAGATGAAGGTGTTTCAGTGATATGTTTTTTCTTAATCTCTTTGGCGGTTTTGTGGGTAATAAACTCTCCCTCCGTAGCCCGCTTAATGGCTTCTTGTCGAGCTTTGACCGAAGTAGAGGGGGCAGAGAGCAGATATAGTGCAGATGGAGCAAGCTGTAAATCCGAAAAATTTTCGGATTTGAACTGTCTAGCTACATTCATAAACTGTTGCGCTGTCCGTTCTGTCCAGCCAAATTCGATGGATAACCAAGTGCCAAACTTTCCATGTCCTAATTTTTCTTTGACATTAATCAGTTTTTGACCAATATTAAATATATCCTCAGCTGTCCGCCGCATCAATCCTCGTATCTCACTGGTTTGCTGTTGCAGAAACATTGAGTCTTCTGTATCTAAGCTGTCATAGTCAAATTTTTGAATGGAGTCGTGGGGAGACATTGTTGGAATTTTAGTTTTGAAGTAGGGTGTTATGATAGCAGTTTTTATATGATTTACATTTTGCGCCTCAGACTAGCGATTGACTCTGAATCTATTTGGAAGTCAGTAGCTTGAAAATAGACAAAGTGTGTAGGTACGTCACGGAATCCAGAAGGGTTGATAGCCCGTTTCTAGCGCTTGGGGTGCGATCGCAATGGAGGAGTCACTACTTTGTTCATCTAGATCAGGTAAAGGAAACCCCCAAATTTGTCCTTCCACAATGGCTTTCTGTTCACTGGTTAAAAGATCATTACTGGAACGAGGGGTTTGGGTACTAACTTGATCAAATAAGAGCGCTACACCATCGGGAGAGACACTTAATTGAACATTACTATCATTGGGAAGGGCTAAGAGGGGAATATCTTGACCCGTTTTTAGATTGAGGAGAGATAGAAAAGGTTCTTCGGTGTATAATCCGTTTTCTTGGGGAATTAAATCGATTTTAACGCAGTAGAGATGATTAATATTACGGGGATTAAATTGACATTGAGAGATGGGGTGAACTGTGCGAAAAATATCCCGCCCTTGATTTTGTTGATTTAATAAGACTAAAGAGCGAGTATAATCTCGATTCCGTCTCACTAATAACTGCTGATCCCCTTTTAAGGTAAATCCAAGCAAAGTTTCATAACCAGCTAAAAATTGGGGACTTCCTTGTCCTTCTTCTAGGGGAACGATACTAATCCCCCTTTCTTGTACGATACTAACTGTTTTACCATCGGGAGAGACCCGAAATTGATCAGCAGGAAAACCAAGGGAACGAGGTTCACCAGAGGAAGACTGTACCCAAAGACCTAGTTCAGCAGGATTTTGGCGATTTTGCCTTAAAGCAACAATGGTTGTCCCATCTTGGGATAAATCAAACTTTAAATTATCATAATTTCCTTGTGCAAAGACTTCCTGTAAGCGCCCAGCTTGGGTAACGGGTGCATCCACTGAGCGAGATATGCCTGTTGTGACAATTAGTAATTGCTGACGACTGGGTTGGAGACTGCGAAGATTAGGTTCATAAGCAGAGAAAAGAATGCGATCGCTTTGTGGATAAATGGCAAAATCTGTCACCACTAAATGACGAGGGGTTAAAATCGTCTTTTTCGGGGTTTCTGTATTGGTAATATCTAATAAGATTAATCTTCCTCTTTCTTCTTCGGCTACACCAATATAAACAAATGATCGATCAGGTGTACCGACCACCTGAGTAAAAGACTGACTAGGAATAGGCGGTTTTTGTTGTGAGACGAGTTCAGGCAGACTAAATTGGTAATTATTGCCGTAAATTGGTAATTGGGTTAGGGTATAAAAGAGTGTATTATTGCTCCAGCTAATTTGCCCATCTAAACCAGGTTCTATGGTCAGGGTTTTTTCTACTTGCGATCGCTCAACGGGACGATTAAAGGTAAGAGTAAAAAAGCGCTCTTGAATATCTATTGTTTGATTTTCCCAACTAAACTCACTGACTTTTAGCTTAGTGGGATCACCTTGCCACCAAACCCCAATAATACCTAACATTAATAGGCTACTGATCCCAACCACCCACTTATCAAAGGCGCTGAGGAGGCGTTTTTTTTGCGGTTCTGCAGTCATACGTCAATGTTTAGATTGAAGGATAATTAAAGTAATCATATTATCATAACCTTTCTGATATTCCTCCATTGACAGAGGAGTTTTTTTGTAAATTTCGATGTTAGAATAAAATACGTAGTGATAAATTGAAAAAGGTAATGGCTACACCAGAACCCAAAACCCAATGGCAGTATCTAGAAAAGCGTCCTCACCCTTGGCGACAGCAGCTTTACATTAAAGGAAGAAACCAGAGGGCTTTCACCGTTTGGATGGATCTGCTTGTTAATGAATTGACCCCAGAAGAGGTAGCAGAAAATAAAGAACTACCTTTAGCGGCGGTTCATGAAGCGATAGAATATTGTCAAACCCATCAAGAGCTTTTAGACAAGGAAGCGGCTCTTGAGCGTCGTCATCTAGAAGAAAAAGGAATTAGCCTTGAGCCTAAAATTATTCATGGATGAGGACATCCAAGATAAGCTACTGGTTAAATTACTCCGTCAGGCGAGTCATGATGTCATAACAGTCAACGAAGCTGGATTAATGGGATTTGCCGATCCTCTTATTCTGGATTATGCAAGGACACAAGAGCTTGTTTTGCTAACTTATAACTGTGACGATTTTGAAGCTCTTCATCTCCAAGGTTCAAACCATTCAGGAATTTTGGCAGTTTATCGAAATACTGACCCTTCAAAGAATATGAGCTTTAAGGCCATCATAAAGGCGATTACCAACCTAGAAGCAGTAGGGATTCCTCTAGCTTGTCAGTTTATCGCTCTGAACCATTGGAACTATTAAAAATGAAGACTGTTCAGATAGTATTTTAAAAAAAGTATAGGGAGAATTTGAGGAAAATTCTATCAGATAATTTGTTTTTAATTTTATTTTAAGTATATATCTACAGTCATAATATAGTTACCTATATCTACAATATTGTAATAATTAATTGAACTGTTACCTAATCGTTTAGCATGGTTTTTACTGAAGACACTGTATGATTTTAAAGTGTATAAATCACAGAATGTATGCTAGAGCCTAGCTTAGGAAAAGTCTCCATAAAAAGGTAGCGCTTCTGACCAATGGGGGCGACTTCCCTGCTGCCAATCTTTTTCTGCTAATTCTAAGAGACTAACAACCGTCTCGCCTAATTGATCAGGAGTCTGTAAAATAGGGATTTTTAATGCAAATTCTTGCTGCTTTTCTGCCCATTGTTCAGGAGATAGGACTTGATCTACTAAACAAATTTTAATGTTTGTTTTTTGGCTATTAAGTTGATAAATTGCTCCATAAATTTTGCCTTGAACCGATTTCATTTGCAAAGGCATATAAGAGCCATTTTCATATTGATGTCGTTGTGACCAGCCATAAGCTGCTAAACTAGAAATCGTAAACAAAGGGATATTTAATTGTTGAGCTAGGGTTCTAGCAGTTACCATACCAATTCGAGTGCTAGTGAAACTCCCTGGTCCTTTAGCCACAGCAATATAAGCTAACTCTTGCCAAGGGAGTGACTGCATCAGTTCCTGTAAATATTGATGTAAATTATTAGAGAGAGTTCGATCAACTTGCCATACTTGATAACGACTAATTTGTCCTTCTAAACTTAATCCTAATCCTAACTGTCCAGTTGTTGTCTGGATTCCTAACGCATATCGTGGGGGATTCATAATGATTGTATTTACCTAATCGTAGTTTTTAGATTATCTTAAGGATTGAGTTTACTCTTTCCTGATATTATAGCATCAGTCAATTTTCAAGTTAAGGAGCATCATGGGTAGATTACGCAATTGGTTATTGGGTGCTGGCATTGCTGCGGTAGGTGCAATTGGTACAAAAAAAGCGATTGATTACCTGAGAAACCGTAATCAAGAAGATGAAGTCGAAGAGCCTGAAGATCAAGAAGTACAAGTACCAGAAGAAGAAGTCGCTTATGCAGTAGTAGAACCCGACTCGGTACAAGATTTCTTAGATAACAGCTTCGGTGATCCTGGACGTTATGTACCAAATCGTTGCCCGAAAGTTTTTGAGTATCAAGATGTCAATTATATGGTGATTTGGGCAATAGATAATCAGAAAAATAAAAACCAGATGTTAGCCTTTCAATATACTGATGCGGGACGAGAAATGATTGCTAGTGTGGGCTATACTCCTGAGCAAACAGACTATAACCTAAAGTTGGATGACACCCCTTTTGTGATTGA
>JBFRWQ010000576.1:0-11398 GCA_051439665.1 Microcystaceae cyanobacterium
TTACTCCATTCGCTTCCTTCATAAGCTGCATAAGCGCCTCTTTCTTTGGCTAATTCCATTGAGGTATAAGTCGCCCAATAACCAATTTCTTCAAATAAGTGATTAATTTCCTCTAAGTTAGTGTAAAGTAATTGTCTCTTAGCCAAATAATCAGCTAATCCCATACACCCGACACCAATGGTACGATAGCGGTTATTATGATTGGCTGCATCGTCAAAGGGTGGATGAGTAATATCAATGGTATTGTCTAACAATCTCACAGCAATTTGAGAGACTTCGGGAATTTCTTCTATCTCTAAGTTGGCTAAGTTTAAACTCACTAAATTACAGCAATGGGCGTATAAATCAGGAGTTACGTTACTGAATGATTCAGTGCATAAATTAACTTGAGGAATATAGCCATCATGTTGATTAGGATTGGCTTTATTAATAGTATCCTTAAAGGCAAGATAGGGCATTCCTGTTTCTACTTGCGCCCGCATGATTAATTTGAATAAGTCACGAGCGCTAATCTGTTTATACAGTTTGATTTTCTTGCCTAATTCGGACTCTACTTGTTGATAGGCTTGAGTAAAGTCTTCTCCCCACAAAGGAGCTAATTCAATCCCTAATTGTTCTCTCACTTCATAAGGATCTACTAACGTCCATTTTTCTTTATTGATCACCCGTCGCATAAATTCATCGGGTAAAATTAATTGAGGGAAAATATCATAAGCTTTGCGTCTTTGATCACCGTTTTCTGTCTGCATTTCCAGAAATTCTGGCACGTCTAAATGCCATATATCTAATCCTACTGTAACCGCACCTGCTCGTCTTCCCCCTTGATTAACAGCGATCGCTGTATCATTTAATAATTTAATCCAAGGAATAACCCCCCCTGACGCATTGGCTTTTTTCATTACCCAGCTTCCTGTGGCACGAATACGGCTGACATTGACACCAACACCACCCCCATTCTTAGAAATTCTCGCTGTATTGGTAATTTCACCGAAAATGCTTTCTAAATTGTCATCAATGGCTAGGATAAAACAGGAGGTTAACGAACCATTGGGGACTCTAAGATTGGCTAAAATAGGCGTAGCAAGGGAAACTTTACGCTGTGCGATCGCTTCATAAAATTTCCTAGCGACGGGTAAGCGCTTGTCGGGTTTTTCCACTGATGCTAACAGTAAAGCACAGGTTAATAGCGCTTCTTGGGGTAACTCATCTGGGAGTAGGTAACGATTGGTAAGCAACACTGCTCCTGCATAATCATAATCTAAATCCCAATCAGAATTAATCCATGATCCCGCTTCCCTAAGCTCTTTGTGGGAGTAAATTAACAAGCGCTTGTCATAGTCGCCAGATTCAACTTTTTTTCTCACACTTTCTTCATATTGGCCATATTGATACCCCCGACTCACTAGGGTATCTTTCCATAAACTCCATATATGCAGTCTTCCTGCAACATACCGCCAATCTGGTTCTTCGGGACTGCACATTTCTAGTGCGCAGTTAATCAAATTATCCTGTATTTCTCTAGTGGTAATTCCATTGCGTAAGCGAGTGGTTAATCCTGCTTCTAGGGCGATAGAATTAACCTGATAGCCTTTACAAGCCCAAGCAACCACATCTCTAATTTTACCAATATTTAAGCCTGCTTTTGACCCATCTCGCCGAATCACCCCAATCTTATGCTGTTGCACTGTACTGTAGGGATTGCTTCCCTCAAGTAGAGCGCCTTGAGAAGGATTTTGATAGGGAGCGAGAGAAGAACTTGATAGGGTAGGTTGCATAGGTAATTGAGTCATCATTCATAAGCCATCAGTGACCACCTCTTTCTCAACCCCTTGGTTAGAAAAAGGAATCACTTTTCTGTGATCTCTCTTAAGAGAGAGGCTAATTTCCCTCTTAATTTTTGGACCACGATCAATAACTATCTTCGGTTATACCATAGATATGGGGTAAGATGTAAAAAATTTACGCTATATGTAGTAAAAACGAACAAATGTTCGGTATTTTAGTTCTAAAAAAGTACAAACATTCAGATATGTTGTTGGGCTTTAGCCCTAACTACCCCTCTCGACTAAAACAGTGTTTGATAGGTCAGATGGGGTATAAAATACTTCTAGACTCTCTATCAGTCAAACACTTAATATTTTTTACCAGTAGCTCAGGCAATTCATTCTTTATTCTTCATTCTTCCTTCTTCTTCAATTTTTTAAAGATAGGTTGTCCCCGTTTAGGAGAATTTTGGATTTTAAAATAGGGTTCATCATCGTTAGGACGTGGGGGAAGTTGAGTAATAAATCCCTGTTTAATCAAAGGAGAAAGCTGGTCCATTGCCGTTTCTTCATCTAAGCAAAAATGAACGGCAATCTCTAATAAGCTACATTCTCTTTGACGACGAAGCCAATTAATAAGGTTACGTTCTTCGGTAGATAACTTTTGTAAGTCAGTCCAAGACATTCCTTTTTTCATTGAGGAAGATAAGGGTGATTCATTCATCATAGTGAATTCAAATAAATAGATGACAATAGCTAAATATGACGGACAATTTTTTGCAGTTCTTGAGTGAAAGGATGATCTTGATGACGTAAACAAAATAACCCTTGACTGCCTAAGCGTAACATCTCAGTTGATAAAGGAAGAACCCCCGCTACAGGTAATTGATAGGTTTGTTTGACCTTTTCTCTGATCATATCAAAATCAAATTCTGTTAAGGCTTTGTTAACCACTAAGACTGTTTTGGGAACTTCTAATTCCCTGGCTACTTCCACAATCACAGCCGTTCCTAAAAAGTCTTGCTGATCAGGTCGTAAAATAACCACTAGGGTATTAGATAGGCCAACAGCGAGCAGAGTTTCTTCATTAAGTCCAGGATGAGTATCGATAAATAGGTAGTCTAATTTACAGTGTTTGCTCACCTCCCAAAAACATTGCTGCAAAGATTCTACATCATACCCTTCACTGAGAATTGTGGCAATATCTTCACTTTTCATACTCGAAGGTATGAGAAAAATTTTGCTTTTCAGATCAGGTTGTACCTCATCATTTAAAACATAACTAACATCATAAGCAATTTGACTAGCAGGGCAATTTTCATCCCATAAGTAGTCATTGAGGGTTTTCTTAATTTTCGTATCATCCAAACGAAAGAGAATATGAACACCAGGCGATTGAATATCTGTATCCACAATTCCGACTCGATAGCCTTGTAATGCCATTGTTGTTGCTAAGTTTGCGGTTAGGTTAGATTTTCCTGTTCCACCTCGATAGGAATGAATAGAAACAATTTGAGTCATTATTTCAGTTAATTAATCAGAATGTAATAGATAGAAGGATCTAATTGCCTTCATTGTACGGGTCACTCCCTTTAGGTTGCCCAAATTGTGGGGAAAGTTAACACTAATTATAGATGAATTGACCGAAAAAACTTCCTCTTTCAGACAGTAGTAACTAATTACTGGTCACTGACATAACCACCTATTAGGAAATGGGAGATCCCTACTGTAGATTAGAATAATTATCACCGCTTTACTGGCGAATTTATACGTTTAATCTTATGACCTCAGATCCTGCTTCCTATATAGCCCCAAAGTTAGATTTTAAGACAAAATTTGCTTATGGGGTGGGTGAACTTAGTGGTTCACTACCTAGCAACATTATGGTCTTTTTCTTTTTGTTTTTCCTCACTGATGTAGCAGGGATGAATCCTAGTTTAGCGGGTTTGGTTGTCCTCATTGGTAAAGTTTGGGATGGGATTAATGATCCGATGATTGGTTGGTTAAGCGATCGCACTCAATCTTCCCAAGGAAGACGGTATCCGTGGATGTTATATGGTG
The DNA here is from genome assembly GCA_051439665.1 of Microcystaceae cyanobacterium. Classification (GTDB taxonomy): domain Bacteria; phylum Cyanobacteriota; class Cyanobacteriia; order Cyanobacteriales; family Microcystaceae; genus JBGTGT01. Next base: position 3,825 of record JBFRWQ010000576.1, read on the forward strand.
CAATCCCATTGGGAGTTTGTACTGCTTTATTATGGCTGATTTTACCCATTGAAAACCAAAGGATTTTATTTGCCTACTATAGTGTTATTGCCTTCCTCTTTTATCTGGCATTTACGGTGGTTCTACTACCCTACAACACATTAAGTGCTGAATTAACCCAAGAATATAATGATCGCACCAGCTTAATTAGTTTTCGTTCGTCTTTTAGCATTATTGGCAGTATTATTTCCTTACTCCTAGCACAGTTTATTTTTGCCAGTGTCAATAACCCCAAGACTCAATATTTTATTTTAGGAACAATTTGTGGCTCGGTTGCTATTTTAATGGTTTATCTTTGCTATTTAGGCACTAGAAGACGATATTTTGAGATTTTTAATCGTTATACTCAGAAAAAAGCCCCATCTTCCCTATCTCTTATTCAACAATTTAAGATTACTCTACAAAATCGTTCCTTTTTATGCGTGATCGGGATTTATCTCTGTTCTTGGTTAAGTGTACAAATGATTGCTGCTATTTTGCCCTACTTTGTGGTGAATTGTATGCAGTTATCTGAAAAACATTTTACCCAAATGGCGCTCGCAGTTCAAGGAACAGCATTAGGAATGATGTTTGTCTGGAGTCGTCTGAGTCAGCGCTGGGGCAAGAAAACCATCTATTTTGTTGGTATTCCCTTAACAATTATCGCAGAGGCGGGCTTATTTTTTCTACAACCAGGTCAGGTCATGTTAATGTATGGTCTAGGTATCATGGCAGGGGTGGGTATTTCGACAGCCTATCTTGTCCCTTGGTCAATGTTACCAGATGTAGTTGACTTAGATGAGTTAAAAACAGGAGAACGACGAGAAGGCATTTTCTATGGCTTAGTGGTACAGTTACAAAAAATGGGATTAGCAGTTTCTGTATTTTTAGTGGGTAAATTTTTAGATATATCAGGTTATATCCCTTCTAGCTCTGGCGATGTAGTGCAGATTCAACCTGAGTCAGCTTTACTAGCCATTCGTTTAGTGATTGCTCCCATTCCTACAATTATTTTAACATTTGGGTTAATCAGCGCTTATTTTTATCCCATTACTCGTAGTGTTCATCAAGAAATTATGAGTCAGTTACAACAAAGATGAAATTAATTGTTCTTCTATGATTAAAAATCAAACAAAATGGTTAACCGATCTTTGGCAATGGCAAGTTTCTGTAATCCCTGCTATTTGGCCAAGAATTTTACTATGTACTGTCTTTGCTCTCTTGATTAATATCTTTTATAATTTAGGTGTTGAACGACTTGCCTTACCCATTCAAGGTAGTGTTGTTCCCAGTATTGTCTTGGGTTTATTATTAGTTTTTCGCACCAATACAGCCTATGATCGCTTTTGGGAAGGTCGAAAAGCATGGGGAAATATGATTAACACGACTCGCAATTTAACTCGTAATATTTGGGTTTCAGTGCTAGAAGAAAGTGAAGAAGATAGAAATGATAAGATTGTTACCTTACGGCTAGTCGTTGCTTTTGCTGTTGCTATGAAACTGCACTTAAGAAATGAATCAGTTGATCAAGAATTAATGGAATTAATCCCTTCTATTTGGTACGAAAAGTTAAAAAATATGAATCATCCTCCCCTTGAAATTGCTTTTTGGATTGGAGACTATTTACAGCAAAAACATCAAGAAAGTAAATTAAATACATATCAATTAACATCTAATATTCGTCTTTTAGATACTTTAGTCGATATGTTAGGGGTGTGTGAGCGTATTTTAAAAACGCCGATTCCCCTTGCTTATTCTATTCATCTTAAGCAATTGGTATTGATCTATTGTTTGACTTTACCTTTAGAATTAGTTGATGAATTGAATTGGCAAACTGCCCCCATTGTTGGCTTAATTAGTTTTACCATTTTTGGCATTGAAGAAATTGGTCGAGAGATTGAAAATCCTTTTGGTTATGATGCCAATGATTTGCCCTTAGATCAAATTTGTCAGACTATGAAAAGGAATGTTGAAGATTTAATGACTCTTGCCCCTTGTTTGCGCAACTGGAAAAGTTATTAGATAAAATAATTGGGTATCAAGGCGGCGTTGTTGGGCTTTAGTCCTATACTGGACTAACACGGCTAAAATGAGGCAATAGCAATAAGGTTCGTAGTAGGGGCTTTAGCCCTTAGACAAAACCTTGTTCCTAATAAACCCAATTAGCTGTGTCAGTCTAGTACCTTGTACCTAACTAAATCTCAGCCACTGCTCTTTCCACCAGACGACGGGCTAAAGTTTGTACTCCTGTATGGCGATAATATTTAACACTCATATCCAGAAAAGCCCCTAAATAATCTAGTTTATCCTTAGACACCTCAATAAATTTAGTCAGATTATTAGTCACTCCACTAGGGGTTAAATCATGTTCACTGACAAAGCCATCCATCCACCCCTTAGTTGACTCTACACTTTCATTAATAAACTCTAATTTGTCCTCTGTTTTTCTGCCTGGAATTAACTTCTTCACCCCCTTAAAAGTATTATTTTTATCTAAGTCCGAGGGAGCCATATTACCGAGTAAATTTAAAGCTTTTTCGCTAAAAGTTGCCCCTAAAGGAATCAGTCCATCAAAAGAAACTAGCGCAGCCATCCGCATTAAAGACTCACCACCGTAGTCTCCTAATGCACCTACAAAATCCCCAATACTATCCCCTGGAATTCCATTAATTTGGCAAAAAGCTACTAATTCGGCCACTAATTTAACAGAAAGATCAATAGTTTGAGCCGTTTCTGGTTTAGGGGTAATATTCTTTAAAAAACCGAGAAATGTATCTTGGCCAATGCGATTTCCTAGCGCTGCTGTCCCTAACCACCCTGACGCATCATCAACGGTTTCATAGAGCCAGAGTGCATTTTGATAGCCTTGAGATTTATCATTGAATAAGGCAACTGCACGTTCCCCTATTTGCTGAACTAAAGCGGGATCACTTTCTCCGGTCACAGTACGAATCGTTTCATCAAATCCTACCAAATTTTGCCATTGACCTGGAACAACAACATCAAGGGAGTTTAAGGCCATGACAGTTAAGCCACCTGTGGGAAGCTTATCGACGATCTCATAAATTTTCTTACTCACAATTATCTCCTTATTTAAAGGTTAAAGTGGCGCTGTAATGAGGCTTTTCTATAGGGCTAAAGCCCAACAACAGTTGTAGGATGGGCTTCGCCCATCAAATCATAGAATTAACGCACAATCTATGACCTCATTTTAATTGTGTCAGTCCACTACTGGATTGTTTCAGCTAATTGGGTGCATTAGAATGAGGCTTGTCTATAGGGCTAAAGCCCAACAACAGCAATCTCCAAATCATCAGTTTTTCTTACCTAAATTGCAGGTTGAAGAGTTAAAGAGGGGACTGCTTGGATAGGGGGAGCAAGGGTTATGGTTGTTTGAGAGGGTAACAAAGCTTCTAGACGAGATAATCCCCCTAAATCAAACTTTTGTAACCATAATGCTCTGTCTTCTGGGGTAAAAGAAGGATCACGAGATAGGACTTTGACTTGATAACGGCCATTGACTAAGATACTGGTCATCGTACTACCGACTTGCACAGCAGGATAACCAGCAATTTTATCAGTAGCGCTGTCAAATTTAGCAGCAGCAGCAGAATTACTTATCGTATCGTTAACTGAGAGCATAGCAACGGTTTTACCGTCTTTTTTTACTTTATACTCAGCAAACCCTTTTTTCTCTTGGGAGGGGACAACTTCATAACCCCTAACTTGATCTGGGAAAAATTTGTTAAATTTTGCGCCTTGAGTCGCTGTTTTCTCTACTGCTTTCTCAGCGCCAAAACCAGTGGTGTCTTTTTGTACTTGGTCATAGGGAGAAGGAGTGTTACTACAAGCCCCTAAGAGCAAGACTAAGCAAAGACAGAAGGATAGAAGAATTCTAGACCAACGGGCAATCATCATGCTATTTTGTTAGAATTTACTAAAATTGAGCAATAGCTTACACGGATTTCTATTTTTTCTTATTGTAAATTAAAGATGAGCGCTTTGCTTATAGTTAATAGTAAATAGTGAATAGTTAAGTTTTTTACTATCCACTATTCACTAGAATAACTGATTAAGCTACTTTACTTTGTAACTGCTGTTGTAAGAATTGGATAACCGATGTTTTTTCTAACAATCCTAAGACGTTTCCATTGTCTGCTAAGACAGTTAATTGTGGGATTTTTTCTTCTTCTAACAGTTTAATCACTTCAACTAAGGGTTGAGTAGCTTGGACTGTTTTAAGATTATTTTCTACTAACACTAACTGATTAATGAATACCTCATTCCACTGGGAAGTGGGAACTGATTTCAAATCATCCACTTTGAGTGTTCCTACGAGTCGTCCTTCCTCATCAGTCACTAAGAATTTTTTCCAGTCTCGTTGACCAATCACATAATCATTGACAAATTGACGAAGGGTTAATGAACCAATGACAACTGGACTGTTGGGAATAATTGCATCCTTAGCTGTATAGTCTTTTAGGGTTTCTTGGAACTTAGCAGATTGAGCAGAAATTCCAGCATTTTGTAGCAGAAAAACCCCGATTAATAATGTCCAGAAGCTACCAATTTGACTGAGCCCTAAAACAGATAATCCCCCTAAAACAATGGCTATCCAACCAAAAATCTGACCAACCCGACTGGCGAAGATTACCCCTTTATTAGGATTACCTGTTACCTGCCAAACAATTGATTTAAGAATATTACCACCATCTAAAGGAAGACCTGGAATTAAATTAAATAGTCCTAACACTAAGTTGATTGAAGCAAGTAGAGAGATAATTGCTACCAAGGGAGGAGATAAAGCTAGGTTAAGATTAATTAAGGTAAAAACGAAAAACAGTAATAGACTAACAACTGGTCCTGCGATCGCAATTAAAAAGGACTGTAATGGAGTCTCAGCTTCTTTATCTAAACTGGCTAATCCACCAAAGAGAAAGAGGGTAATAGAGCGAACACCAACCCCTTGAGACATAGCCACAAAACTATGGCCAAGTTCGTGAGCAACAACGGATGAAAATAATAGTAATGCAGCAATCAATCCTAGTATCCAAGGAGTCAACCCATTGAGTTGGGGAAAGTTTGCTAATTGTCCCCCATAAGTTAGGGTGACTAACCCTAAAATGAGAAACCACGAAGGATTCACATAAAAAGGGATACCGAATAAATTGCCGACTCTAATGTTGCCATTCATGAGGATAACCTCCTAAAATCTGATGGGTGAAATACCTTGTTTTACCTTCCATTGATTACATTGTAACGGAATGTAAAATTTGCTTCATCTGCTTAAGACTCGTAAAAACCGTCCTTTTCTTTACTGCTTACCACATGAGATTGTGTCTGTGTAGGATGGGCTTTGCCCATCACAACCATCAATGGAACCACAGAATCTCACTAGGAAGATTAATATAAATCATTTTCGGTGATTCAGAGAACAACAGAATCTTGAGCATCCTTGAGATCCTGATTTAGACACAACACACAACACGGAAACCGATAAAGGACTCACGACTGTTGCGCCTACTGTTAAAGCGATTCGCTGAACGGCAATCAGCAAGATTGACAAACCAAGAACCGCCACGAAGCACAGCATAATCTATACTATTTCCTCTATATGCCATACCATCTCTAGGTGTACTTTCATAATTGCTAACATAGTCATCCTCACACCATTCCCAGACATTCCCGTGCGTATCATATAAGCCAAACTTGTTAGCAGGAAAGATCCCCACATTGGTTGTTTTTCCATTTGCATAGACATAATCGTCATTATAATTAGCCAAGTTGGTTGATATAGTTTCCCCAAAATAGAAAGGTGTGGTTGTTCGGGCTCGACAAGCATATTCCCATTGTGATGCAGAGGGTAAACTGAAGTGTAATCCCGTCTTTTGACTCAATTTCTCACAAAATTCAACGGCATCATGCCAAGACACTCTTTCAACTGGCCGATTTTCTCCTTTAAAGCGAGATGGGTTATTCCCTATCACAGCTTGATATTGTGCTTGGGTAATGGGATATTTTCCCATAAAAAATGAGGATAATGTTACCAGATGTTGTGGACGTTCATCATCTCTGCTTCCTTCTTCATTTTTAGGCGCTCCCATCAGAAATTGTCCTGCTGGAATCTTAATCAGATCAAGGGTGACGTTATTACCTAGATTAACCCGAAAATATTCTGCTTCTCCCATTTCTATCTGTTCTCGGATACTATTACCCAAACCCAATAAGGCTGATTCTACGGTTATGGTTACCGTTTCAAAGGAAAATCGTCTTAGTTGAATTCCTTTTGGGGTTGCAGGTTTTGGGGTAATTAGGGGTTGAGGTGAGCGCAAGCCAGATATATTATTTATATCATTTAATACCTCATCAACGGTTTGATAGCGCCGTTTAACAGCGCTTTCGACCAACTTATCTAAAATATTCCCCAATTCATCACTAACAGCATTATTAGACAAAAAATCTCGCCATACCCAGTCCATTTCATCCACACTGTATAAATCAAAGGGCGATACCTGAGTTAATAAATAGAGACAAGTGACTCCTAAACTATACAAATCACTGCAATATTTCGGTTTTCCTCTACTTTGCTCTGGTGCAGTATATTCTGCTGCTCCTATTACTGTCCCTGTGACCGTCATGCTTGTATTCTCTGTTAATTTCGATGCACCAAAACCCACCAATACTATCTTATTATCCTTACTACGTCGAATTAGATTATCGGGTTTAATATCCCGATGAATTACATTATTTTGATGAACAAATTGCAAAATAGATAAAACATCCTTTAATAGTTGCCAAATCTCTGCTTCTTTAAACACTCCATTTTTCTGTAATTCTTGCGCTAAAGTTTCCCCTGCTATATATTCCTGTACCAAATATTGACGGCTATCTTGAGTTAAATAAGCTATTAATTCAGGAATTTGAGGATTTTTTCCTAGCTTCTCTAAATTTTCTGCTTCTTGAGCAAATAATTCTGAAGCTTTTTCTAGATTACTTGTACCCTGTGCTTGGGGGAAAAATTGTTTAATGACACAAGAAGGTAAGGAAGGTTTGAATTCATCTACTGCTAGAAAGGTTCTACCAAAGCCACCTTGTCCTAAGATACGAATCCCACGGTATCGCTGCATTAATAATAATTTTTGTCCACAGTATTGGCAAAATTGGCTATTTTCTGGATTATATTTCAAACAATCAGGGTTAAGACATTGACAAGTGTTCTCAAAATGCTCCCTACTCCTATCTATTTATCTTCATCATATAGGAGTACAAGCTTGGCAGCGCTTCTTAATTATTCTACTGATATTCTTCAGACAGTTGATAGGAGCGCTACAGAAAAAAAAGCCTAAAAGATGGGTATCAGATATTTTTTTTGAGCTTTAGCCCTAATTAATTGCCCAAAAACCCCGAAAGATTAGTATTAGGTGTGTTGTTGAGCTTTAGCCCCACATTACTCCTCTCTACTAAAATCAGCATTTTATTAGTCGAAGTTAGTTATCTAGAGAAGGTTTAGCGATCGCAGATTAAGACATCATAGAAGATAGAAGATTGATGAGATG
>JBFRWQ010000577.1:0-16084 GCA_051439665.1 Microcystaceae cyanobacterium
TCATAATCTCTTCTCCTGCCCCCTGCCTCCTGCCCCCTGCCTCTAAAACCCCACCAAATGACTTTTTCAGCAAGCCCTAACTTAAAGAGTAATCCCCTAGCATAATCTATTTCCATTTATTCTGGAATAAAAGGGGAAAAATCTGGTTGAGACCAACTGAGAGGTAAACTTCCCTCTACTCGATAACCTTGATCTACATTAAAACGTAATAATCTTTCTGCACCTTCATACTGCTGAATTTCATCCCCTTGCCAAATTATTTCCCCCTTACCTGTTACATAGAGTAAGTCACCCTGAGCAAAATCGACAAATAATAATCCTGCATAGGGATTTAATTCTAAGTTACCAAAGGTATTAAAGTGACAATTACCAGCAAAATCAGGTATCGTTAAGGTTTTATTGCCATCAATGCTGATAAATCCCGTTTTTCCCCCTCGGTGGGACACATCCACCCCACTCGCTTTTCCTGCTGATGAGTTTTGATAAGCAGTAGCAATAAAAAAGGTATCAGACGAGGTAATCATCTCTTTTTCTGTGTCAGATAATTCAGAAAACGAGTTAATTGGCTTTTCAGTGGTGGCTTCAAAGTCTGTCAGTTCAAATTGACGGGCTTGAATGTATTTAGGACAATTCCCGAAGCTTTGTTGCACTTCGATAGTAAATCCTTGCTCATCGAATTCTCTGACTATCCCATTCATTCGATTCCGACGACGGGTATGTAATTCAATCCCTAATAAGCCGATATCAATCCCATTGCTTAACGTTTGGTGCAAAGGATCTCCATATAAGGGTTTTGCATTGACTCGTAAGGTATTTTGATCGGGAGACGTGAGAAAACCAGATTCTCCTACTAAGATCGAAGCCCAAGGATGTCCTGCTTGATCGACTGTTCCCACTAAGAGATAAGATAATTGAGCATAGAATTTTCGGTGTTGTTCAGGCATATACTCCCGAATCACTCGCCTGCCGAATTTATCCATCTGTTCTCTTGCACCAAGTCGTTCTTGGATGGCTAATTCTCCTTCATGGAAAGGGGATTCAGAACGAGTCCAACCTGTTTGTGACATGATAGTTATCTCCTTAAAGTAAATGAAAGATTAAAGATTGTCAGGTAAGTATAAGCGCTGTTCAAAAAATTACCCGATCTGTAGGGGCGTAAGGCTTACGCCCGCATTATCTGTGCTTACGCCCGCATTATCCTAGCGATTTCCTTAAATTCCTGCCATTGGCATAAAATGGGGTAGTTCTTTAACTCGTTCAATCCATTTCAACACATTAGGATAGGAATTCAGGTCAATCTTTCCATCCCTTGCTAATGCAATGTAAGGAAAAACAGCAAGATCGGCAATAGTGGGATGTTCTTGTGCTAACCATGTATGGTCACTAAAATATTGGTCAAGTTGACTGAGAATATGCTCTGATTTTTCATAAGCTCGCTCTATATTAATGCTTGTTGCCCCAAATAAATGATACAGTCTCGCATTTTCAGGTCCTTGGCGCACTTCTCCTGCGGTTGTGGATAACCAGCGTACCACTTCGGCTAAGGAGACGGCATCAGATGGAAACCACTGTTCCCCACCATATTGTTTCGCTAAATAGACTAATATGGCTTGAGCATCCGCTAATTTAAGATTTCCATCTATTAATAGGGGTACCTGTCCAAATGGGTTAAGCGCTAGGTATTCAGGGGATTTATGTTCCCCTTTCATTAAGTCAACTCTTACCCATTCATAGTCAAGTTGCAATAATTCAAGAAAAAGGCGGACTTTGTAACTATTTCCAGATAGTTCGTGACCGTAAAGCTTAATCATTGGGATCTCTCCTTAATACAAGATGGGGTGTTTTTTTGTACCGTTCGTTCAGTACATAATTAATGTACCGTTCGTTCGGTTAAGTGTCAAGGGAGATAATGGGACGCAAAAAGCAATCAGTCAGAGATAAAATACCAAAGATAGCTAAAAATGGAATAAATTACAAAATTATCCCATCTGTAGGGGCGCAAGGCTTGCGCCCGTGCCAATACTATAGCCCTACGCATTAAGGTGTTTGACAGTAGAGATTTCTGAAACCCAGTCACAGCATACTCCTGTCCCCTGCCTTGTGCGTAGCACTATATTTGGTTAAGCCTGAAAAGTTGATGAAATAGAGAGTTCTTACTTTGTAACCTGCTCAGGTAAAGACTCAATCACTCGTCTAAAAGGACTAGGATCGCCTAATCCTTGAGCAAGAATTAAAGATCCCTGAATTGCGATCGCTATCTCTTCACTCCGTTGTTTGGCTTCTTTGAGACTCATTCCACTTTCTTGTAAAACATTTGCCATTTCATCGAGCCACATCTCTAATAATCCTTTGATTTGTTCAGAGAATGTATCCTTAGCATCCCCTAATAAGACAATGGCCAAAACACAGGGTTGATCTCCCCCTTCATAAATAGCGCTTAAGGCTTCTCCCATTTTCTGAAAACGGGTGGTAACAGTTCCTTTTTCTCTTAATGCTTTGATCACAGTACTTTCTAACCCTTGTCCTAAAAATTGAAGGACAGATCTCATCATTTCTTCTTTTCCCCCTGGAAAATGATGATATAAACTCGCTTTTCCTAGTCCAGTTGCTTTAGAGATTTGAGAAATAGATGCACCATCATAACCAGATTGACGGAATACCCTGACAAGGGTGGGGAGATGCTTTTCTTTTAGTGCAGATGACATGGTTGATTGTACTTATCGATATGACTATTTTTTTATTATACCGAACAGTCGGTTGGGTTTGAGGAATTTCCCTTAAAGTCTTACCAGTAGTTAAGGCTTAAGCGCCTGATTTTTGGACTAACCTATTTAATAGCTGATAGAATACTTGGCATCTTAAAAATATTAAGTTTTGTAAACTGAACCCCTGTTAAAGGGGGAAAAAGAAATACTATATAATTGCAATGGCTTGTTACTCCCGTGAAGAAAAGCCTACGTCAATCGCCGTTTGTTCTCTGTAAAGCCTTGTCAAAAGGACAATAGGTTATGGTTTTTGCCCGTCCACTCAATCGAGATCAAGAATCCCAGCGCTCAAATGCTTCTCCATTAAGCAAGAGCTATCAACGACAATATCTCAGCGATGAAGAGGAAAAAGCCTTTAGAAATCGTCCCCATCACCCTGTCCTGTATAATTGGACTGATCTTTTACTCACAAAGCCTACTCAGGAACCTGTGGCAGAGAAAGAAGATGAATCGGCAGAGGGAATGGTTTCATCGGAAGAGGAAGCGATAGAGACAGAAGATGAGGAAGTAGTTCAAGAGACAAAGGAAGAGCAACCCACTTTAACGGATTCATCTGACAAACTCGAAGCAGAGGGAGAGAATGTATCGGGAGATTCCTTAGCTCAACCCTTACAAGAGAAAGTAGAACCAGCAATGGAGGCAGATGTTAGTGGGGCAAAGGTACACACAGATAGTAGTGCAGCTCCATTAAATCCTTTCCATGATCCTATCAGTAATAAAGCGCCAGGTCAGATCATTGAACAGCTAAAAAATACACCTCCCACTCAAGCGCTGACTACCTACGCACAAGCACAAAGCGCTTCAGTCCAAGCATTAGAGACACAAAAACAACAACTTCAAGACCAGATCCCTGAAATTCCAGCGCCGACGGGATTAACAGCCAAGAAAGTAACTGACGTGGGCAAATTAGCCCAAAAAGCAGCCAAAGAAGCGGCGACAGCCCAAGTGCCAACGATAGGAGCAATTCAGAGAGAAACATCAGGTGATCTAGCAGCTAATTATGAAACCTCAGTCCCTGAAATCCCACCATCCCCTTCACCTTCTCCCACTCAGTTAGCTGGTGGAGAAGTCTCTCAAGAAGGACAATCAGATCCTGCTCTTAGCCAAAGCGCCCAGAATGCTCTGGATAATGTCCCAATTAATACGAATCAAATTAGTACCTCTGCAGGGGAGCGCCCTAATCTGGATTTAAGTGGCGAGGCTAATCCCAGCCAAATGGAAACGGCTCAAGCTCAATTAGGGCAAGAAGTCAGCGCTGTTAAGACAAGAGCATCTCAAGCGATTAATCAGGATTTTGGCGAAAATAATATTTTTCCCAAACCCAGTCATGAAATCCTCAAAACGAACAAAGAACTGACAACCATTCCTCTATCTGAAACAACAATAGGAGAATCTCCTTCAATTCCTGCTGAAGCAGTTGACGGTTTGAATCAATCTCTGAGTCCTTTGTTAAGGGAAAAAATTGGTGCAGAACAAGATAAATATCAAGCAGGTAAAGAAAAATTTGATCTCGATTCAGCGAAAGCCAATACCGAAGCTAATCAAAAAATTGTTAATTTGAATCAAGAAACCAAAGAGAAACAATTAGCTGAACAAAAGCAAGCCCAATCAGAGGTTGCTCAGTATAAGCAAGAATGGAAAAGTGAGTTAGATCTGGTTGAAAAAGACTATCAAGAAAAAGCAGGTAAAGCCACTGAGAAACAGCAAGATAAAATTGGCAAAGAGAAAGTTAAAGGGGAAAAACAAGCTTCTAAGCATCTAGAAGAAGCTGAGAAAAAAGCTGAAGCTGAAAAACAGAAAGCTAATAAGGAAGTTGCCCAGAAAAAAGAAAAAGCTCAACAAGAATCTGGCGGATTTTGGGGTTGGGTTCAATCAAAAGCCAAAGCTTTCATTGATGGGATCAAAAAAGCTGTTAACTTTATTTACGATAATCTACGCAAAGCCATCAAAGGGATTTTTGAGGTAGGGAAAAAACTGGCCTTAGCTGCGATTGATTTAGCTCGTCAAGCAATTGTTGGTTTAATTAAAGTCTATGGCGAAATTATCAAAGGTTTAGTTAAGATTGCGTTTGCAGCCTTCCCTGAAATTGCTAAGAAAATCAATGCCAAAATTGACCAAGCTGTTAATTTTGCTGTCCAAGCTGTTAATAAAGCAGCAGAAGGGTTAAAGACAGCCGTTACAGCAGTACTTGATTTCTTGGCACAAACGCTAGATTCTCTCTTAGGCTTGGTTCAAAAGCTCTATAACGGAATTTACACCTTAGTCGGCATGATTGCAGGTAAAATTAAGCAGATACTTGAAGGTGTTAAAAATTTGGGTCTATCAATGGCAAAGGCTCCTTCTCAATTCGAGATAGCAGCCTATGAAGAATTACTAGGGGGGAATCTCGATGAACCTCTACCTCCTGGAGAACTGGCGATGGCCGCTAAAGCAGGAATTAAGATGCCTAACCCAATAGCTCAAACTGTAGCTAAGTCGGGAGGAGATAATAATCTGCCAAGCGCACCTTGGACTGAGAAAAATGTCGGAGTTGATGAAGTAGATAATAACATGGAGCTTGCTCCTGAGCTATCGGCTGAACTCATAGCCCAGACAGGAGGTGATGGGGAAGTAATGCTTGGGCAATCCAATGATCCCAGTCGTTCAATGGAATCGATTATGGCGGAAGCGACAGGGGAAAGCCAGTCAGTTTCTCAACAAGAAGCCGAAAAATATACTGATGGATTAGAACCCAAACAACGGGCTGAAATGAAATGGAACATGTTGAAACATAGAATTTCTGAGTGGTTGTCCAAAAACTGGCCGATTGTTGGAGTGGGAACTGTAGCAGCAATTGGCTTAATTGCAGCGGCAATCTTTAGTGGTGGTACAATTCTGCCTGCGATCGGCGCAGCACTTCCTGCTATCATGAGTGTTTTAACTCCTGTATTTATTGGCTTAACTATTGCGACTATCGGAAAATATCTCATTAATTACTTCAAGCAAGGTTGGGTAGGAGAGCATCAGAAAGCAGGCAAGAGTTTAGCTAAAGCAGCAGCAGCAATTGGCATAGAAGTAGCTTCTTCGTTAACTTTTAAGGTAGGTGGTATTTTACTCAAAGGGGCTAAAAAAGCAGCTAAAGGAACTAAAGCTCTGGCGAAGGGAGCAGTTAAAGCAGCTAGAAAATCAACTCAGGCAGTGATCAAAGGAACAAAATTTACTATCAAAAAAGGTAAAGTTCTCTTCAAGGGGATTGCTAAAACTGGAATCGGCAAGAAAGTTAAGACACTCAAAGATTTAGGAAAACGATTGTTAGAAAAAATGCGGTTTAAGGCATTTCGTATCAGAGTTAAGAATCGAAGATTTAAACTGGAAGGGTTAATTAATCCTTGGGTATTGTTAGCAAATGGTGAAATTATAGATGTTGATAAATCAGTTACGAAGAATGGAAAAGTAGGTGATGTTTTAGAGATTAAGGGTCAAAAAGGAATCATAATTGGAAAACATGGTGCTAGTGATGCTCCTACAAGAGAAATTAGTCGATTTGTGCAAGGGTTACAGAATAGTTCTCAAAAAGCGGCAGAAACTTATCAAAAATTAATGGAAGCTCGCAAGACAATTACTGTTGGCAGAACAAAGGACATTATTTCTGAAGTTGGTCCTGATGGATTACTAGAAATGGTAGATAAATTAGGCATTACACAAGTATCAAATTTAGCCAAGAAAATGGGAGGAAGAAAACTTGGTTCTGTTATCCGAGGCAATGGAGCAGATGCTGTTTCTAGTATGCTTAAAAACTATGATGAAATTGCTGGTTTGCCAGGAGCGCAAAGACTCATAGATGATTTCATTTCGGGTGGAACAACAGCCAAAGGAGCAATTGGAGAAATAAAATATGCTGCACAGCTTCATCGAAATGGTGTTCAAATAAAGCAACTGGGTGATGTAATTAATGGTCGAAAAGCGGCTGATATTGTACTTAATGATGGTAAAATTATTGATGTTAAAAATATTAATTGGGATTCATCTTTCTACAGAAGAAATGGTAAATTAAGAGAAGGTAATGTTCAGCGTACCATTGATGATATGCTTGAGCAGATTTCTCGTCGTCGTCGTGAGTATCCAGGTGCACCAATTAGGTATGCATTCATCGGCTCATTAGACGATGTACCTTCTCGTTTGAAAAAAGCTTTACAAAGTGCCAATATCGAAATTATAGGAGTACCCTAAATGATAGATGCAGATAAATTAACATTTATTGCTTACTATTCACCTCAAGAAATTGAGATAGCAGCTAGTAGACTTCAAGACTTGATCAGTCATTTAACAAAACAAGGATTAAATTTGATGGATGGCTATGCTTTTCCTTTCTCAAATCCTGACAATATTATTCATGATTCGTCTCGAATAGATGAAAAAATATCAAATATTTGTCATCCAGGTTCTTTGGGAGGCACGTTATATTTTTGGCAACCATTTTTTGAATTTAGTTTTTCTTTTGTTTTTGAACCAGAGGAAGACACAGAGTGGATTATTAGTATTGAGATTGATACTTTAATGGGTGTAAATAATAATCTTAGTGAAGAAAATGCTTTGAAATTTTTGGAAGTAATTAAAAGAATTTTAAAGTATTTTTTGCCAATTTATGGTTGCGCTGTTACTTTAAAAGATCCTCCCTTCCCTGAACAAGTATATACATTTGACACCAGTAATTTATATTCAATTAATTTTTATAATTCAGATTATGTTCAAAAGCTAGGTAAAGAAAGACTATTAACATCACCTGCTTGGTATGTTGAAGAAATAGCGGATGGTAGTGTTTTATTAATACCAAGTATTGAAGGAATTTATACCGATGATTCTGTAAGTCTCAGAAAGGTTGCAAAACATCTTGGTTGGATATCAGAAGAAGATTTAGAATGGGAATAACATAGAATTTAGTTGAATTTATCCTAAAAAAATATAATCATGCTTCAACTAGAATTATTTCTTGATTCTCAACTACCCATTTCTGTATTATTACTAAGCCTCACATTTAGTGGTAATTTGTACAATGTTCAATTTCAACTTAGTCCAGAACTTTACCAACGTATCGATGACGAAGCCTTATTCAACCTCAAACCAGAAATTCGTAGTCCCCTTTCTAATGGTGAATTTAAACCTGCTTTTGATATTCAAATTGAAGCAGCGCTTGATCCCGCCTTACTACCAACCTTAACAGCAAACGCAACCAATGCTGAAGAAGCAGCAGCCTATCTGCAAAAATTAAGTCAAGAACAACCCAATCACCCTATCCTATCTGTTTATAGTTGGTATGCTCTAGAAGTCAAACAAAAACACGACCAAGGAGAAACAGGCTATACAACGCTCTGGAAATATCTTAATCCCTCTTTGATTACTCCTGATGGGATTGATCCTCAAAAAATGAACGAGGCAATGAATAATTTTGTCAAAGACTGGACAAATACGAATCATTCAGATCTTCCTGAAGATGTTATTAATCAAACAATGGAAGAAATGCTCGGAGAAATAACTGAAACATTTGAAGAATTAACGAATAGTTTATCCGAAACAACTGAGGAAATAATCTCAGAAACAATGGCTGAAATGAATAGTGCTGTTGAAGAATTAGCAGATACTTTAGAAGAAATGGTAGAAGAAATTGAAATTGAAGTGGAAAAGCAAAATATTTTTGACTTAATTATTGAATTTTTCAAAGAGGAAGAATGGCAGTTTCAGGTTATCCCCAAACAAAAAACCTTGCGTCTGCTTTTTCAAGGAAATAATGGTCAATGGGATTGCTACGCAATAGCAAAAGAAAAAGAACAACAATTTATTTTTTATTCCATTTGTCCTCTGACGATCGCTGAACCCCAGAAAATAGCGATCGCAGAATATATCACCAGAGCCAATTCTGGCATGATAATGGGTAATTTTGAACTAGATATTGACCAAGGACAAGTCAAATATAAAACCAGTATTGATGTGGAAGGCGATCAACTGAGTTTAGCGCTGATTAAGCAGATAGTTTATCCCAATGTCATGATGATGGATAAATATCTATCAGGGATCATTGCCGTAGTTGACAACCATCTTTCTCCACAAGCGGCCATTTCTCAGATTGAACAATAAGAGAAATCAGTAAGGTTTCAGGAACAAAAAGAAAACTAGGTTTGATAAGTCGGACTTGGCATGATTCCTTTACCCTAATATTACATTTAGAAGTGCAGAATATGGGTTGTAAAATAAATCATTACTTAACTCCAATCTCTTAATCAAGCGCTGTGAACTTAGCTTTTGCCTCCCCTTTAACCCTTGCCCAATTAATTCGCCAAAAAGAAATTTCTCCCCTTGAGTTAACCGAATTTTTTTTACAACGGATTGAACAATTTGACCCTCAAATAGGTAGTTTTCATCATGTCATGGCAAAACAAGCCCTAGAAGAAGGGAAGAAAAAAACAGAATTACTGACTCAAATCAATGATTTAACAGAATTACCGCCCTTTTTTGGCGTTCCCACTGCCATTAAAGACTTAAATGCTGTCGCAGGAATGCCCTGTAGCTATGGGGTAGCAGCCTTAAAAGACAAGATAGCTGAATATGACAGCGCCGTGAGCGCCAAAATCAAAGGAGCAGGGTTTATTCTCTTGGGCAAAACCGCCACCTCCCAATTGGGATCACTTCCTTACACAGAGCCACCAGGATTTCTGCCGACTCGCAATCCGTGGAATTTAGACTATACCGCAGGTGGATCAAGTGGAGGCGCAGCATCAGCCGTCAGCGCTGGATTATGTCCTGTTACCCAAGGCTCAGATGGAGGGGGATCAATTCGTACCCCTGCCAGTTGCTGTGGTTTAGTGGGCATTAAACCATCACGAGGGCGGGTATCTCATGCCCCAATGGGAGATTATCAAAGCGGGATTGCTACCAATGGCACGATAGGGCGCACAGTAGCTGATGCAGCCGCCTTATTAGATGTTATTTCTGGTTATGTTGTAGGAGATCCCTATTGGTTGCCCGATCCTGAGATTTCTTTTTATGCAGCATCCCAACAAGATCCCTCTCCCTTACGCATTGCACTAGCAGAAACCTTTGTTCCTTTTCCCTCTCCTACCCCTCCCATTCACAACAGCCTAACCGAAATCGGGCAACAACTCGAAGGGTTAGGCCATCAGGTAGAAACAGTGATATTTGATGCAGCAACAGAATTAGTCGAACCTTTTACCAAAGTTTGGCAAGCAGGAATTCCTGCGGCTGGCCTGCCACCTGAAATTATAACCCCCTTAAATCAGTGGTTAGGAGAACAAGCTGGTAGCGCAGGGGATTATTTACAAGCAGTGGGTAAAATACAGGTTATTTCTCGCCACATTACTGCTTTTATTCAACAATATGATGTCCTATTATTACCCATTAATCTCCATACCCCACCAAAAATAGGGGAGTGGGAAACCTTGCCCCCCGAAGAAACCGTCAGGAAAATCATTGATTGGATTGCCCCTTGTCCCCCCTTTAATGCCAGTGGCTTACCGGCGATCGCTTTTCCAGTAAGACTTGACCCCCAAGGTTTACCCATTGGGGTACAACTGGTAGGTAATCCTGCCCAAGAGGGGATTTTAATCAGTCTGGCTGCTCAATTAGAGCGCTTGCGAGGAACATTTCTCCTTCCTTCTCAATGGGTGAATTAACGTAAAAAACAGCTACTCAACCAGAAAAGGATCAGAGTAAGAACGACCGCAATGTGAGAGGGTTCGATAGTGGCAAAGAGTCCAGAGGATTGTAAAGAGGTGGCTAGTAATGTTCCTAAGCCAATTCCGACTACTAATCCTCCCACTGTCCATAAAAGGGCACGACCAAATTTCTTTTCTTTGCGATTGAGAAAATAGAGATTAGCGACTGTCCCGAAGGTCAACCAGATAGCAATATTGGATGCTTCTCCTGGCGTTAGTGCGGCAATCACAGCAAAACCGCCAAAAATAGCAGACGGCCATAACCATTCCCCTTGGGAGGGACGATCTAATACCCCTTGTAACCATGCAGGAGGAGTGGCAGGCGAAGATGAAGCGGGTGAAGATGTTTTAGGTACATTTCGCTCAGGAAAACGAATGCGATCAGGTACTTTGATCCGGCCTTCCTGCCGCATTTTCAGTCGATCCATAATCACAGCATCGTAAGCCGCTTCAATACTTTCAAGTTTTGTGGCATCATTGCGACTTTCTTCACTCAGACGGCTTTTGGCGGCTTGAATCTCCTCGAAAGAAGAATCTTCTGTTACCCCAAGCTGCTCGTAGGGATTGTGTTCACTCATGGATATCCTCTCTGTTAATTGCCCCCATATTAGTGTTTTAGTTTAGCGCAAGCGCTGAGGTGGGTGTTCTCCTCATTTTCTTTACTTTAACTGATCGTTTCAGATTGGGGAACCTCTGAGTTTTTTTGAGAGTTATTAGGCTCAGATTTGGGTTTATCTGCTAATTCTGCCTTCATTTGGACAGATTCCTCTAGTTGTCCCACTTCTTTTTGAAATTCGTTCTCAAATTCTTTGGAGGCTTCTTGGAAACCTCGAATGGCTTTCCCTAAGCTGCGGCCAATTTCGGGCAATTTCTTAGGACCAAAGACTAAAAGGGCGATTACTAAGATCAAAGCCATCTCTGGCAGTCCGATACCAAAAATATTCATAAAAACTACTGTTAATGATAAGTGGATTCATTCTCTGATTATAGTAATAGATTGACCCTAATTTAGATTCTTTAAAGCGATTACAGCGATCGCTGTATTAATTTTTTGAGCATATTGGTAGGGTGGGCTTTGCCTACCGCTATACTAGCACAATATTTTTGTATTAAAGTATATTAATATTGAAGCAAATAAATTATATTCAATGTCTATTGCCAGAATAATGCTATTAAATCCCAAAATTACCGCCAAAATTCGCAAAGAAAATGAAAGCGGTTAGGTAGCATAATGCGTTGAACTTGTGATCATAACGTAGGGAAACACATTAGATGAAGTGATTAACTATAAATTACAGAGAATGAAACCTATTTCTTTGATTAAGTCTTGGGAGACATTGATTAATTATGCCCTAAACTAACGAAAAAACTTAAACAGATTATTGAGAACACTATCATTGTTTAACCTTAGTACAAGTGTTAAAATTAATTATATTTGACAATCTGGTTAATCTTATGCAATTGAAGGCTACGATAGAGGAGATAAGTTTACTGATTATCGCTCTCTTCCTACCTTTCAAGAATATATTTTAATCGCTCAATCTTCTTGTTCAGTGGATCAATATGTTAAACAATCAGATGAGCAATGGTCAATAAAATTTCACAAAGGAGAAGATAAAATCTTAAAATTAGCTTCCGTGAATTGGCAAATTGCTTTACAATATATTTATCAACGCATTGATTTTTCAGTTAACCAAGAGGAAGAATAATCGGGATCAGATAAAAGCGCTCTCCCTAATTATTTTAATAAACTGCTCAACTAAAAAGCTGAGAACAAGAAACAACTTGATAACTTTTTTCGTACAAAAGAGGTAACAGTTTCTTCAATACATTTACTGTATTCTCTGCTTCAACTTGATAGCCACCATGTAAGATGAGAATAGAACCAGGGAAAATAAAGTGCTTAATATTATTTAAAGTAAATGCTGGATTGAGGATTAAATTTCTAGTATCAAAAGGAATCATAGAAGCAAGCGCAAACTTATTTTGATAACCTAAATCATGTCCCATATTTATTAAGATTTCTATCATTGATTGATTATAAAAAGCTTGTCCTGGACGAAACCAGCGAATGGGTTGCTTAATTTGTGTCGATAAGATTTGATGAGCTTCGATAAATTCGGATTGAAAGTCTATTTTAGATAGTCTAGCATGACGATGATCAAATTTACCATGATTGCCAATTTCATGACCTTGATTAACTATTTCTCTAAGTATCTCTAAATCTAATATTTCTTGATTAGTGCTATATTTAAGATGCTCAGTTGTTATAAAAAAGGTTGCACTAACAGAAGTTGCATAAGATTGATTATGTTCCTTGATTGTTGCCAATATTTTCCGAGTTGATTGTTTTTGCGCTTCATCACGAGCAGGTAAATCATCAATTGTTAAAGCAATTACCTTTTGCTTTGTCTCTTGGAAAAAGATGGCTTTGGGAAATTTCTTAGCGACTTTAGAGACTAAAATTGGTGATACTTGACGAATGATCATAATTAAACCCCATCTAGGTGGAAAACAGTAGTTTGTCAGCACAAGGGAACAGGGAACATTGAGTTAAAACTCCACTTCTCAAGATGGACGCAGTTTAGATCTTGGGTAATTTCTATAATCTTAGGAGAAAATCTAACTAAGTAGATCAACTCTGCTATACTTATAGAGTAAACATCTTCTAAAAACAGAAAAACAGCATAAATAAGTCTAAAATTAGACCTTTATGCAGTAAAACGGAGTTTTGAGACCTAAAGTCCCCCACTAAAGACTTGTCCAATCTATAGTTTCCCACTGTTAACTGATAACTATTATCCCAACCCAATTTCCGTAAAAACCCTATTGTCATTTGGTAAGATTTAGGTTAATAATAGTTAGTAGCCTTGGATAAGCTTTCTACAACCACCTTCGCATCCTTGTCAGTCCTTACCAACGCCTGTTGTCAGAAACAATCCAATGCAGTTTATATTCTAGTCTTTGCACAATTAACATCTCTTTATTTATGATCAATCAAGTTGCACACCCAATGGTGAAATTTCAACGGAAATTGGCCTCATTAGTTGAATCGAAAGTAATTCAACCAAGCGATCGCCTATGGAAAATAGCCTTTTTATTCGGTCAAGAATGGGAATTCTGGAAAAAAGAGCTACAAGAGTTTGGTTTTACCATGAAAGATCCGATTGATGCTGTCTTAATCGTTGAATCATGGGATGAAGAGGACTAAGCTCAAATAGCCAACCGAAAAACGGATTGTGAAGATAACGAGCGCTGCGTCCCGATCTTCCCTTTTGTAGATTAAAATCGATCAAAGTGGATGTATAGCTGAAGCCATCAGCCCCTTAAACGCGTGATTAATTCCCCTGACTCTTGGCACCTCGACCCCCAAACCCTATTCCCCTTTGAACTCGATCGATTTCAGCAACAAGCGATCGCAGCCTTGGATAAGGGGAATTCTGTGGTGGTGTGCGCTCCGACTGGCTCTGGTAAAACAGTGATTGCTGAATATGCCATTTATCTAGCTTTGAGTCAAGGGAAGCGGGTTTTCTATACCACGCCCCTCAAAGCGCTATCTAACCAAAAATATCGAGATTTTCAAGATAAATTTGCTGACTTAACCCAGACAACCGTTGGTTTAATTACTGGTGATATGGTGCAGCACCCCGATGGGGATATTGTGGTGATGACGACAGAGATTTTCCGCAATATGCTCTATGAAACCCCCATAGGAGAGGTGGGAACGTCCCTAGAAGCAGTCGCCACAGTGATCCTCGATGAATGTCACTATATCAGCGACAGAGGACGGGGGACAGTATGGGAAGAATCGATTATTTACTGTCCTGCTAAGATCCAATTAGTAGCGCTGTCTGCAACCATCGGCAACCCCGAACAATTGACAGAATGGATCAATGGAATTCGAGCCAAACAACCCTCTCCTTCCCTCTGTGAGCTAATTAATTCAGATTTTCGCCCTGTCCCCTTACAATTTCACTATAGCCAAAAGAAAGGTCTTTTTCCCTTACTCAATCAAAAGCAAACAGATATTAATAACCGTCTGTTGCCGAAAAAGAATCAAAAAGGGAAGAAGAAGCGCTTGCGTCGTCAAGACTGTCCGAGTATTCCCCATATTGTTGAACAGTTACGGGAACGAGACTTTTTACCCGCCATTTATATAATTTTTAGCCGTCGAGGATGTGACCAAGCGGTAGGAAAATTGGCAGGAGAAGTGCTGGTGACAGAGAATGAAGCAAAAATCCTATATGAAGCGGTCTTAGTCTTTTTTCTAGGTGAAAATCCCCAGTTACAGCGCTCTTTATTAGACTTCATCAACAATAATTATGGGAGTTATGGTGAGTCTTTTCAGGGTTTCTTGCAACAAGATACGAATCAAACGCAAGCATTATTGCAAGCCATACAAACAGATCCTGAATTCCGTCAAGATGTATTAAACAGTTTAGCCTATGGCTCAGGCTGTATTTATTATGACCAAATTGAACCGATAACTAGGGGAATTGGCAGTCATCACGCAGGAATTTTACCAGTCTGGAAAGAATTTATCGAAAAGCTCTTTGAAATGGGCTTAATTAAGATAGTATTTGCCACAGCTAC
Organism: Microcystaceae cyanobacterium; assembly: GCA_051439665.1. Classification (GTDB taxonomy): domain Bacteria; phylum Cyanobacteriota; class Cyanobacteriia; order Cyanobacteriales; family Microcystaceae; genus JBGTGT01. The sequence continues at coordinate 15,065 of JBFRWQ010000577.1, forward strand.
CTTAGCGGCGGGAATTAATATGCCCGCTAGAACCACAGTTATATCTGCCCTGAAAAGACGAACAGAAGATGGTCATAGTTTATTAACTCCCTCAGAGTTTTTGCAAATTGCTGGCCGGGCTGGCCGTCGGGGAATGGATACAGTAGGTTATGTTGTAACGGTAGAAACCCCCTATGAAGGATGCAAAGAAGCGGCCTATTTAGCCACAGCCCAACCAGATCCCTTAAGAAGTTGTTTTGCCCCTTCTTATGGCATGGTCTTGAATTTATTGCAAAAACACAGCATTGATGAGGTTAAAGAGCTTCTAGAACGTAGTTTTGCTGAATATCTTGCCCAATTAAAACTTGAACCAGAACAGCAATCTATTTTTGAGTTAACGACTCGCTTAACCCAATTAGATATTGAACTCGCAGGGTTTGATGATCATAGTATTAAGCAGTATATTAAATTAAATAATCGAGTAAGAGAAGAGAGAAAATTATTAAAAATACTGCAACAACAAGCGGATGAGGTACGAAAAAAAGAAATTTCGCCTTTATTAGATGATCTAAATCCTGGAACTCTGCTTTATCTTAAAGGAAAACAGATTCGGGTTCGTGATCCGATCATGGCGGTTTTTGTCGCTTATGTACCAGGTGCGGGTAAAATACCTGATTTATTGTGCTTAGGTAAGGATAATCATTGGTATCGTGCCTTTCCAAGGTATATTACCGATCTAAAAGCCGATTTTATTGCCCCTGCTATGGTAGAAACCCTTGAATTGCCTAATTTAGAGACTTTTATGTTAGGAAAGGGAACTAAGGGGGGAGATAGCGCTTTACCCCTAATAGACGCATTAGAAGCCTATCAGCCCGATCTATCAATTCCACCAGAGGTAGAAGCACAACAGCAACGTTTATTAGGGGTAGAGTCAGTCTTAAACGAACATCCTGTTAAAAAGGGCAAAAATCCTAAGAAGCTACTCAAATCTTATAATCAACGTCAAGAATTACAAAAGCAACTGCAACAAAGTCAAACTCG
>JBFRWQ010000578.1:0-2830 GCA_051439665.1 Microcystaceae cyanobacterium
AATTTGGGAGCAACTGATTATTTTGCCAAGCCTTTTCAAGAACAAGCGCTTTTAGAAACTCTTAAGTCAGTGATATCTGAATTATGAATTATGAATTATGAATTATGAATTATGAATTATGAATTATAAATTATAAATTATGAATTAAAACCCTTTTCTAATACCTGATAAGCTAAGACGCATTTAAACTGGGTAAAGCGTAAATATCTCCTGCCTTCTGCCTCCTGCCTCCTGCCTGTCTTCCTAACCAAATTTAGATGCTTAACAGCTTACCTAATACCAATGAAAAGTAAACTTTCCCTCCGTTCTCGCCGTGCTTCTGCTAAAATCGATGAGATCTTCCATCATTTTATTGTATTTGCTTTGGCAGAAGATTTATTTGCCTTACCAATTGATCCGGTTGTCAAAATTGTTCCTCTGGGTAAAGTTTATGGACAAAATAAAGGAACAGAAATTGGACTAACAACCTATCAAGATCAAGAGATTATTGTGATTGATTTAACTCAATTATTAGGTAAACAAACTATCAATTCAACTCCTTCTCTGTTTCCCTATTTAATGATTCTTCAACTGGAAACCATGCTCGTAGGATTATCTCTGACTTCTCCCCCTAAAGTCCATAGAGTACCAGATTCTAGTTTAATTCCCCTTCCTGATACTTATCTGGCACAGCAAACTTGTAATCTTCTGACAGGAAAGATGATTAAACTGGATAATTCTTCACCTGTTTTAATACTAGATGAACAAAAAATTAATTCCCTGTTTCAGAGTTAAAGAAAGCAGGAATGGTTATTAAAACGTATTTAATACTAATTCGGTTGAAAAGTCATCATTAATTGTTCATCTGCACGATACAATTCAATCGTGAGCCGAGCTTTAAGACTGAGCGATCGCAAACCGTTTTCTAAACGATAAAGGTGATTCTCTAAATGAAGTCTAGCTTGTTGATCATTGTCTTGTTGAGCTTGAGCAGCAGTGGCCAGCAATTGTTGATGATAATCTTCAGTCAAACTCACTTTGATCAAATTATTTTGTACCGTAAAGTAGCATATTGTTTCAGGGCGCTGACAAAGACTTTCTAAATATTGAGTCAATTCTTGGCGAGCTAAAGCCTTGTTTAACTCTATTTTGGCTTGATTGGTAGCAAGCTGATAACTGGAAATAAGGGGACTAGCTTGTTGAGCATAAACCGAGCTTTTCGGAATTTGTTGTAAATTGGTTAAAGCATTCCCCCACTGCTCAACTGCTTTTGACCATTCTTTTTTATCTTGCCAATTTTGTGCTTGTTTGGCCTGATTCTGAGCCGTTGTTAAGAGGTTGAATGATTGTTCTACTCGTTGTCTAATTCCCTGTGCTTTAACCAGTTGATAATTATATTCCTGCAACAATTGACGAGCTTGATTATGAGAAGTGGTATTAACAGGAATCGTTTGTAATTTATTAATGGCACTTTGCCATGTATCTTCTACTGATTGCCAATTTTCCAGAGATTGTGCTGTTTTTTGCCTTGCTAAAGCTAATTTACCCACTTCTTCCCCCTCTTCTAATTGAGTAGTTGCCCCTTTTTCCAACTGGATAAGCGCTTCAATATCAGCTAATGTCCGTTCATATTGACGTTTTTTGAGGTCAACGGAGACTTCTATAGCTTTAGGGAGATCAGCGCTGGGCAGACGAGTCATGGCTTCTTCTAGTTTGGTTTTGCTAGACTGCCATTCTGTGACTGTTTGGGAAGCGGTTTTGACAGACTGCTGAGTTTGATTAGCCTGTTGGGTGACTATCATCAAAGACTCAAGGGAAAGCAATTGACGCTCATAATCAGATATAGCTGCGATCGCTGTTCCATAACGAACGGACCAAGGAGGAATGGGCTTTAATAACTCAATCGAATGAGATAACTGTTCTTTCGCTGCCAATATTTCGGCTTCCGATACAACTCCATCGATTTTATTTAAGGTTTCTTCAGCGTCCGTTTGAGCTTGTTTTAATTGGGGGCAAGCACCTACCACACAAGGACGGGTTAGGATGTACAATAAGCCCAATCCGATGGATATTCCTATGCCCAAGGCAAGGACTTTACTAATAGACTTGCGATATTGTCGTTTTTTTAAACGGCGAGTAATCCCTTGAAAATTTACTTGTTGGATAATCTGTTGAGAACTCAGTAAGGGAGAAGAGAAAGGAACCAAGAGAGCATCATTCAGGTTAAGGGAATAAACCTCTCCATCCCATAACCAATAGACCTTTAAGCAATAAGGACTGAAGGCAACCACCTGAGAGACACAATCGCTGATAGTATCTAAAATTGTCTGATCTAGGTTTATTTCCTGCTCTAAGCTCTGAATAAAGACCAATACAGTGTCTTTTTGTATCCAACAATTCACCTCACAGTGAACTTGTTCCCCTAGTTCCTGTTGCAAACAGTCTTGGAGATGGGCTTGAATCTCTGATAAATCTAACGGGGTTATCGCTTCCATACCTCACACACTTCTCATAGCAGAAATAATCCGATTAGGGTTAAAGTGGACAGATGGGAGCAATCCTTATTTAACTTGTTCTAAAGGATTAACCTAAGCGGGGTTAAACATCCCAACTCCCTATCCCCTCGACAGAGATTTTAGCAAACAATCTCTTATGGTTGTTAATTTTTGTCCATTTAGATACTTATAGAATAATGACGTAAAAACAAAAGATTAAGTTCAAATCAAGCCTAATTCTCTGTGGCATTGCTCAAGAACAATTATCAAATATAAGCAGGATTATTAATTATTTTCATGGATTTACTCGAATACCAAGCTAAAGAACTGTTTAACCAAGTTGGAATCCCGATTTT
>JBFRWQ010000579.1:0-3009 GCA_051439665.1 Microcystaceae cyanobacterium
TTGCCCGTTCTAAACTAGCAACATTTCTCGCCCAGTCGATAATTGAACATTGCATTCCTAAACATAGTCCTAAAAAGGGAATCTTATGTTGACGGGCGTAAGCGATCGCTTTTACTTTACCATCTACCCCACGAATACCAAAACCGCCAGGAACAAGAATCCCCTGTATCCCCTTAAGATAGGATTCTACCCCATTTTCTTCAATATCTTCAGCGCTAATCCATCGTAGCTTCACTTCACTGTCACAGGCAATTCCTGCGTGTCCTAATGCTTCTACAACCGATAAATAGGCATCTCCTAACTGAACATATTTACCAACAATCGCAATTTCAATGGTATGTTGGAGACAGCGCATTTGATCCACTAAATTTTGCCATTGACTGAGATCGGGTGTTCGTTGTTCGAGTCGTAATAATTCTAAGGTTTGTTGGGCAAGTCCTTCTTTCTCCAATATCGGGGGGACAGCGTAGATACTATCAGCATCTTGGGCAGTAATCACTGATTCTACATCAACATCGCAAAATTCAGCGATTTTTTCCTTCATCCCTTCTTGTAAGGGGCGATCGCAGCGACAAACCAGTACATCTGGTTGTATCCCAATGGAACGTAATTCTTTAACCGAGTGTTGGGTGGGTTTTGTTTTCATTTCCCTAGCTGCGGGAATCCAAGGAATAAGGGTAACGTGCATATAAACCACATTACTGCGCCCGACATCCTTTCTAAACTGGCGAATCGCTTCGAGAAAGGGTAAAGATTCAATATCTCCCACTGTTCCCCCAATTTCGGTGATGACGATATCAGGATGGGTTTGTTTAGCCACTCGATGGATTCGTTCTTTAATTTCGTTGGTAATATGAGGGATAACTTGTACCGTTCCCCCTTGATAAGCGCCCCGACGTTCTTTATTAATGACCGCTTGATAAATTGACCCAGTTGTGACACTATTAAGGCGAGACATGGAGGTATCGGTAAAGCGCTCGTAGTGGCCAAGATCTAAGTCCGTTTCTGCCCCATCATCGGTCACAAAGACTTCTCCATGCTGAAAAGGACTCATAGTACCTGGATCAACATTGATATAGGGATCAAGTTTTAATATGGATACGGAATAATTACGAGATTTGAGTACGCGTCCCAGAATAGCAGCAACAATCCCTTTTCCAATACTAGAAACGACACCACCCGTGATAAAAACAAATTTAGCCATATTAATCTTTGGTTGTCTGCACCTTGCGAATATCCCTTGACTATTTTATCCTATATATTGACAAAAGATGCTTATTGTTTCTCTTGTTCCTGAATCAAACTTCTTATTTAATCATGTTCATCATAGTTTGGACTTTTTGGTAAGTTAATTTAATGGGCAAAGCCCATCCTACTAAAGCATAATCAAAGTCCTCATTTAATCATGTTCATCATAGTTTGGACTCTTTAGTAAGTTAATTTAATGGGCAAAGCCCATCCTACTAAAGCATAATCAAAGTCCTCATTTAATCATTTTCATTATAGTTTGGACTTTTTAATAAGTTAATTTAATGGGCAAAGCCCATCCTACTAAAGCATAATCAAACTTCTTATTTAATCATGTTCATCATAGTTTGGACTTTTTAATAAGTTGGTATCATCTATAATTAATACTAAAACATAATCAAAGTCCTCATTTAATCATTTTCATCATAGTAAAGCCCATCCTACTTAGAGAATAGGCTTTCCAACCCAACATTTTACTAAAACTCAAAACTGGTTCTTAATGCACCTACCCAAAGAGGTGAACGATCATTCTCAGGATTGAGAGAAACCCAAAAACCAGGGGAAAGAGAGATATTGTCATTTAGTTGCCAGACATAGAAGGTTTCCACCATCAAAGGGGTGTCAAAGGTCTGTACAATATTGGTGTCAACATTATTACGATTGGTGAGACGGGCTGCATAGGGAGGACTTCCCACACTGACAACCCCTAAATTGCCTTCTGCTAAGAGATCAGGGAAGGAAAAACTGAATTTCCAGTTCCAAATATCTGCCACATCACCGTCTCTTGCGCCCCCTTGTCCTTTCGCATTGGAATACATTCCCCAACCCGATAAGTTAAATCGCTCAAATACTTGCCATGTCCAAAGAAAAGCAAAGTGATCCGAGGTAGTTGCATTACCATCAAACGGATTATCAGAGTTAGCGACCCCTGTAAAGCCTAAGAGGGGAAAATCACCCAATTGACCACTAGGAATATATTCATGAAGATAGGCAAATCCCAGCCCTGTATTACCACTGGGTTGAAAGTTTAACTGCGCCCCTGTGGTATATTCTCCGTTAAATAGCCCTTTTCCTTCCGCCGGATCATTCCCTGCACCTGCCGAATAAAGAAATGATAGGTTCAAGGAGTCGGTAAAGTTATAGGTTGCACCCAAACCAGGACCGGTAAAGTCGTTAACCAAATAGATCGGCGCTAAAGCAGGGAAAAAGGCAATTGAACCAGTGGTAAAGGAAGAGGTATAAGGGGCTAGGGGATCAGCAAGGTCATCCATTGTAATCTTTGTCCCTGCTGCAATAAAGGTAAATTTATCCCCCACAGGGAAACGATATTGCAGTTTATTGACACGAACTCGACTGTCTCCCCCTGCACTAAAGTTGAAGTCTGTTAAGTTACTGCCCGCCCGACCAAATTTAAAGTTAGCGGTTTGAAACCGAACTCGTAAGCGATCACGACCTGAGAAACTACTATTAAACTCTAGACGGTTACGGTAGTTAACTGCCACTTGACCATCACTGATAGAAGTTCCTTTTGGTTGGCTGAGGGAGGCGGTTTCTTGTCCCCAGACTCCAGAAACCACCGCAATGGTTTCACCCGTTAAGTTGGTGGTGGGGGAAAATTGATGCTCTTCGAGAAAGGCGACTCTAGATTCTAGGTTATCAATTCTAACCCCCAAGGCTGCTAATTCTGTCTCAAATTCCTCAGCTAACCGTTTTAAGGTGTCTAAATCTTCTTGTAAAACCGCTACATTTTCCTGTAACAGT
>JBFRWQ010000580.1:0-8765 GCA_051439665.1 Microcystaceae cyanobacterium
GGTACAATTGAATGTGGACATACAGCCAGTTATTATTATATTGGGAAAAACCCTGCCCTTGGGTTTGGGACAGCTATACCCTTTGGACTGACAGCGCAACAACAAAACGCTTGGTTTTATCATGGTGGAGGGCTAGAAATCATGCACAAACTATACAGTGATTTTAATGTGATTAATTTTCCTGCAGGTAATACAGGGGTACAGATGGGGGGCTGGTTTAAGCAGGAAATTAAGGGACTCAGTGATTTAAAAGGGTTAAAAATGCGAATTCCAGGGACGGGTGGGGAAGTAATGTCCCGTTTGGGGGTCAATGTACAGGTTTTACCAGGGGGAGATACCTTTTTTGCCTTAAATACAGGGGCCATTGATGCGGCTGAGTGGGTTGGTCCCTACGATGACGAAAAATTAGGGTTTAATAAAATTGCTAAGTACTATTATTATCCTGGTTGGTGGGAACCAGGGGCAACCTTAGAAGTACAAATTAATAAAACTCAATGGGAACAATTACCTGAACCCTATCAAGTCGCTTTACAAACCGCAGCAATGGAAGCCAATTTGAATATGTTGGCGCAATATGATGCGTTAAACCAAGAGGTTTTACAGCGCTTGATTGAAGGAGGGACTCAGTTAACCCCTTATCCAACCGATATTTTAGAGGCAGCGAAAAAGACATCTTTTGAATTATTAGAAGAAAATGCCAGTAAGGATGCAACTTATCAGGAAGTTTATCAGAGTTGGAAACAATTTCGTCAACAAATTTATCAATGGCATAGTATTAATGAGTTAAGTTTTGCCTCTTTTTCCTTTAAAAATCCTTAATCATTATTTCTATAGGTGCAATAAGTGGAATTGCACCTCATCTTAGATTATTTACCATTTTGAGGTTATTTAACCGTAACCGGAATCCCCATTGGGACTAATTCAAACAATTCTTTAATATCCTTATTGCGCATTCGTACACAACCATGAGAAACCGCTTGACCAATCAAATGTTCTCCTGGTGTTCCATGAAAGCCAATATAATTTTTACCATCTGTCCAAAATCCAATCCATCTTTCTCCCAGTGGACTATTGGGGCCGGGGGGCGAAATTTTACCATTCCAAGGATTTTGCCAAACAGGATTTTCGACTAATTGCAGAACTTTAAAGTTACCTTTGGGAGTTTCCCATCCTTTTTTACCAATGGCGACAGGAAAGCTTTTCAACAACTCGCTATTTTGATAAGCATAGACTTTTCTTTCCTGAAGGCTTAATACAAGATGGGTTGCTTGTAATTTCTCATCAGGTGACACTCCTGTTGTTTGTTCTGAGGAAGAAGATGGAGTGGTTACGGTTTCTGAGATTTCAGGCGCTGAGGGATTAGCAAGGACAACAGCGTTACGATTAGGAATAATCGTTGATACTCCCCATCCGAGTAATACTAAACTGGATAAACACCACAGATTTTTGTTCATGATCGTTGTCAAGTCAAGCTTGAGAGGGACGATAAAAATTGATATTTGTTTCTCTCAAAGTTTATCTCAAAAGCTGTAAAGTTGCAGTTAACCAAGATCATTTATGGTGGGTTAGGTCAAAAAAGTATCCTTATGCCTAACTCATCCTATACATTGCTTATTTTCTAGGGTGTTCCGATATTACAATCGATTAAACGTTGAGTCAGTGTCGTAAATTGTAAGCGATTCCCCGTTAAATTGTAGGCGGGACGAAGTTGGGGTAAATGACCAACAGGCGCATCCAAACTATAATTAATGTTTTCTTTAAAAATAATCCAATCTTGTCGAGTCGTGGCATTAATTGGATTGGTGGTTTCGGCACGCCATCCGACTTCATCCCCAAATTTTTCGTAAGAATCAATAGCCATTAACCGTCCAGGACGATTTCCTGTTTCTATAAAGATAGCAAGCTGAGGAGCAAAACCAAAACGACCTTGAGAATATTGTTGCCACAAACCATCAATTATTTTTAAGTCTGAACAGGCAAATTCTAGAATCTGTTCGGTGGGAATCCAGCCTTGAAGATCCCGATTAGCTGCTTCTAGCATTAATTCTCCCGTTTTTTCATTTGCTTCTCGCCATTGCTGGGCTTCAAGTAATGTTTGTAAGGGTTGATAGTCAATATTGGTTTCAGGAGACACTAAACTGGCAGTTGCCTCACTGGGAACTTGAGCAGCAAGGGGTGTTACACTAATCAAACTAAAAAGAGTTGCTAAAAACAATCGCTTCATGAACTTCATGCTAGATAAGAGGAACAATCAAAATCACAATCAACTTTAGGTATTATAGTTTAATATCGAAGGAACTGACGTAAATTATAAGTTATCTTAAAGACTCACCCGACTTTACTCGGTTTTGAATTTAATTTTTAAATCATCCCTAGATACAAAAACTATGAGCTTCCCAACGGTTTATTTCTACGCACCCGACCAAGTTAGACAACAAAATATTCAGCAAGATCATACAAAATGGACAGGATTTCATAGCAATTTTACAGCATGGATTGGACAGACTTATTTTTACCTGCAAAAAGCTGGTTTTGACTGCGAAATTGCTCATAAAATACCAGAATCAGGTATATTGGTCGCAGATCGAGATACTTTAGACAACGACTATCCTTTTTTAGAAAATGTAATGTTAATTTGTGTTCAAAGTGATAAAGAATATCATCCTTCAGCACATCTACACATTGTTCATAACCCGCCTCAGTGGGAGAAAACGAAAAACTCAATCTGGAATCCTCATTTAATCACTCATTGGCCGATGCCAGGTATTATTCCCAGAGAATCAAAAAGACAGCAATCAATCGAAAATATATCTTATATAGGAACTCGTGGTCAGTTAGCACCCGAATTAAAATCTGATACTTGGAAAAAGGATTTAGAAGCGCTAAATTGCCGATGGCAGCCCTTATGGGATAAGTCTCAATGGCACAATTATTCTGACTTAGACCTTATGATCGCAGCTCGTAGTTTTGATCGTCAAGTTTATCCCAATAAAGGAGCGATTAAACTGATTAATGCCTGGCGTGCAGGTGTTCCTGCGATTCTAACCCCTGAGTGGGGATTTATGGCTGAAAGAAAATCAGAGTTAGATTTTATGGTCGTGCGCTCCTACGAAGAAGCTTTGAACGCAGTTTCTTATCTACAGAATCATCCATCTTATTATCAAAACATGATCGATAATGGCTTAGAAAGGGCTAAAGAACATACAATGGATATTACGTTAAATCAATGGCTAGATTTTTTCCATCAAGTGGCTTTTCCCACCTACGAAAAATGGGATAAAATGAGTCGCTTACAAAAAAGATTGCTATTTAATCAGCGATTATTATACTTTAAAATCAGTAGAGCGCAAGATAAATTATCTCAATTAGCAAAAGCGTAATCGTAATAGTAAATTCCCCATTATAATATGTCAAATCTCCCTCAAACCCTTGTTGTCATTTCCCTATACTGTAATCGCAGCATTGAACCGTTACTGCAATTACTGAAACAAATTAACACGATTAAAGCAGGTTCTCCTTTTGATTTAGTAGTCATTGGTAATGTAGATGATCCTAATCAATTGAAAAATTTACCCCAACTAGATAAACAAAATGTTCAGTATTTCCTGCGAGAAAACACAGGTTTTAATATAGGTGCATGGGACAATGGCTGGCGACGTTTTCCTGCTTATGATTATTATTTATTCCTACAGGATGATTGTTTTATTATTCGGCCTCAATGGTTAAAAGTGTTTATTGAAAAGATGTCTCAAGTGCCAACATTAGGACTATTAGGGGAAAGTTTAAACTGGGAAACGTCATGGGAGGAACTGGCAAAATCCAACTACAATAGGATTGGTAAAGATCATCTCTTAAATGGTCAACCAGTTGCCAAAATTGACTACTATAGAGCTTTTTTAGCACAGCATCAAATTCCTGAAGGTAAAACAGCCCACCATTTACAATCAATTATTTGGTTTACGTCTCGAAACATTTTAGAGAAGATAGACGGATTTATGATTGGTCAAAATTATGGAGAAGCGATCGCTATTGAAATTGCTACCTCTAAAAAAATTCAAGCGCTAGGCTATTCGACACAAAGTATCAATCCTTGGAGTTGTTATCATTATATTGCCCATCCCCAATGGTTTCAGCGAAAAAGACGAATAGATCGGTACTTATATTCCATCCGTTCTCGTCTTAACCCTATCTATCCCAGACTTTAATAAACATCTAAATTTAGGAGATTTATCGGCCAAATTCGGATTCAAACAAGTGTTATGAGTTCGGTTTACCCTTAGACTCTTCTAAAACATTTTGTTCTTCAACTAAACTAGCAGTTTGATGAATAATATCATTGTCTGGTTGGGACGTGACAGTCGGCAAAAAAGAGGTCATCCCTTTTTCGTAGTTAGATGCGATCGCTAAAAAAGCACCCGCCATAACATAGATAGGTAAGGGTAAAATAAACCCTCGTAACCATTGATAAAGCTGAACCACCAGAAATAGAAGGATAACTGTCACTAACCAAACACGCATAGGCTTAATTGTTGCTGTCTTTAATAGTACGGAGAGGGGGGGATTCGAACCCCCGTGAGGTTTGACCCTCAAACGAATTTCGAGGCCGCCGCATTCAACCACTCTGCCACCTCTCCAAGGAATGGGACTTTTATCATAACATAACCCCAGTCATCACAGGGTGAAGAATGACCTCATGAAGTTCTCGGCGGTTTTCTGGATCTAGAAATATTTGTTGCAGTTTTTGCCAATCTTGCCATTTTTGCCAGCGACTTTCTTTTAACTGCTCACTTAAAATAGGCATTTTCTTCTGTACATCAAACTCTAAAACACGAAACAAAAATTCCCCTAAGACAAGGCTATCCTGCATATCCCCTAAAACACCTTGAATATCCTTAATATGTTTTAGATATTGTTGGTATTTTTCCTGATAAAATTGGGTGAATAACTCCATATTATAGCGATTCTTCTTGGCAATTTTACGAAGGTCATGGAGAGCAAGTCCTTTGGTATTTAACAGCGCTTCTACTGCTGTAGGTGTTAATTGATTATTATCTAATCCATCATAACCAACTAACCATCCTTGATGGAGTAAAAACTGACTCATTTGGGGTAACAGAAGATCGGGCAAAACGGTATAAATATCTAGTTGGCTAATCGGGGTATAGATTGGATTTTGTAACCATGCTTCAAAATCTTTTTTCAGGTATTGATAGTACTTATCAGTTAAGATAGCTTTGACTTTCTTTAAGGCTTTATTACGTTGTTTGTGCAAGGATTCTAAGGCTGAATTTAAGATTTTTTGCTCCTTAGAAGGAAGGTTAGGATAGTAGGATTTTTCTAAGATTTCTTGCAGCACATCTAGATCTCTTAATTCTCCTAAAACTCTAGCCACTTTACCTACTTTTTTTTCACTGATCTTTTTGGGGAGTTGTAAAGCAGCAGAAAAACCAATCATTGCGCTTCTCAGACGGCGCATTCCCACCCGCATTTGATGAAGATTTTCAGGATCTTTATCTTGTAGAACAACTTGTTCATATTTGCCAATTTTGCGATAGTGCTTATCAATTGCAACATAAGCCCAATCTCCAAACGTTTTTGCTGTTTCTTTGCTTGTTTTTTTACCTTTTGGGGTTTCCATTTCGATAACAACCATTGTTTTTTCTTGCGTCATTTGTTAATACTAAATTAGATACCATAAACTCCTAGCCTATCATAGACAGGATAGTTGTGTTACTGTTTTTATTATAACGAAAGGATTTCTAGTCAAGGAAAATGGTTAATAATCTTTACCTTATCAAGTTCGTAGTAGGGGTTTTAGCCCTATCGTTAAGCCCTAAAGGACTTACGACAAACTGATACTTATAATAAGTTAACCTCGATTAAAACTATAAATAGTTTGAGTTTGCAAAGGAAGACAAGCTTGAGCGGTTTTTTGCGCTAAAGTATAATTTTTTCGTGATACTTGTACCTGTAAACCTAACATAGGATCATCCCCTGATGAAACAAAAAATTCAAGGCGTTTCACCTGCTTCCAAGTCATTAATTCGTCTAAGATGGTTAAGATAGCTTGTAGATAAGGATGATCCTTTTGTTGATACCAATGAGGAGTCGCAATTTTTGCTTGATCAAAACCAAGATGAAAGATTAAAGAAGGTTGGCTAAAAAGAGCGATCGCAACAGGACGGGTTTCTTCTTGCAATAAAAGGTTATTTTCTCGACTAAGACGACGTAAATGTTCTAATTCTTGGTATCTTTCTTCAATAGAAACTAAATTATCTACCCATTCAATGGCAATAGAAACTAAATAGGTTTGTAATAATAAATGACCTAATTTTTTCGCTTTAGTGGCCAGATAATTAGAATTATAATCGTTGGCTTCAATTAGTAAAGGCACCCGATCAACTACCTCTAACCCATATCCTTTTAAACCTGCAATTTTTCGAGGATTATTGGTAATTAAACAAATTTGTTTAACCCCCAAATCATTCAACATTTGCGCCCCCATCCCATAATCACGCAAGTCAGCAGGAAAGCCTAACCTTTCATTAGCTTCTACAGTATCTAAGCCCAAATCTTGTAAGGAATAAGCTTTTAATTTATTTACTAAGCCAATTCCCCGTCCTTCTTGCCGTAAATACACCACAACCCCTAATTTTGCTGCTTCTATCATCTTTAAGGCTACCTGTAACTGCATTCGACAGTCACACCGCAATGATCCTAACGCATCTCCTGTTAAACATTCTGAGTGCATTCGTACCATAACAGGTTGATGGGCAAAATCTTGAGGGTTTCCCTTAACAATGGCCAGATGTTCAGTGTTATCTAAAGTATTACGATAGGCGTAAAGCTGAAACGTTCCGAATTGACTGGGAAATTGACAGATACTTTCACGATAGACGAAGCGATCATGTTTCAGTCGATAACTAATCAAATCAGCAATATTAATCAGTTTAAGACCATGTTTTTCAGCATATTGAGCTAACTGGGGCAATCTAGCCATTGAACCGTCAGGGTTCTGGATTTCGCAGATCACACCCGATGGATAAAGTCCTGCGAGTCTTGCTAAATCAACAGCCGCTTCCGTATGACCCGCCCGTTTGAGGACTCCTCCTTTTTTAGCACGAATCGGGAAGACATGACCAGGACGGGTTAAGTCATCGGGACGAGTGGCAGTATTAATAGCAATTTGAATGGTTTTTGCCCTATCTTCGGCTGAAATTCCCGTTGAAACCCCTAAATGTGGGGCTGCATCGATGCTAACGGTAAAAGCCGTCTGATTACTATCAGTATTTTTGGTGACCATGAGGGGTAAGTCGAGCGCATCTAATCGTTCCCCTGTCATGGCCAAACAGATTAAACCACGAGCTTCAACGGCCATAAAATTAATGATATCAGGGGTAGCAAATTGGGCGGCACAGATGAGATCCCCTTCATTTTCCCTATTTTCGTCATCAACCACGATAATAGAGCGCCCTGCTTTAATATCTGCTAGTGCAGCATCAATAGAGTCAAATTTAACCACAGATTTCTTGAGATAGCTTCACAGACAATTACGGTAGGTACAGTATTGTTCCTCATTCTAACGTAAGTATAGAATCTAGTAATTGGGAGAAATCTTTAAGAGAAAGAAAGAAGACAGCTATAGCTAAACGCAGCAATGTTGAATAGACCTCTTGCAAAAGTTTTTTGTGATGTGATTAAGGGCTATTTATTTTTCAGTTTGGCTTGGCAACCACTGTCGTCGAACAGCGATCGCTTTCTCTAAACAGCGATCACACTTTCTCAAAAATCAAAAAATTAACTCAGTTTAGAACCTAAATTAATGAATACAACATCTCTCACCTCAACTGCCAATCTCAATGGAATCGATATCAATGGGTTAAATAAAACTGTAAAAGCAATTCAGCAATATCTAGCACAAGGAATAACCAAATTTAAGGTAAAAAGCACTTGGCAAGGTCAAACAGTCAGCGAAATAAAGACAGAAACAATTACCCTTGGAGAGGAAGAGATCAAACGGGACTTTACTTTCTGTGCTGATGAACCCCTAGAACTTCTCGGTACGAATCATTATCCTAATCCTCAAGAATATCTGATGGGAGCGCTAAATACCTGTATGATCGTCGGTTATGTGGCTGGCTCTGCTCTCAATGGGGTAAAACTAGAGAAATTAGAGATTGAAACCGAAGGAAAGCTTGATTTACGAGGGTTTCTAGCAATTGATGACCAAATTCCCCCTGGTTATGAAAACATATCCTACACAGTGCATATTAAGGGGAATGGTACGCCAGAGCAATTTCAAAAGATTCATGAATTTGTCCAGAAAACCTCCCCTAATTACTACAATCTGGCTAATGCAATCAGTCTTAACGCCAAGCTAATTGATGTCAATGGTATATTTGATGCTGTGACTGATAATGCTGTGCGACAATTTCAACATGATGATGCGCTGTTTGAGGATGGTGTTGTTGGTTCTCACACATGGATGAATTTGGCAAATTATGGCAATTTTAACTAACAATAGCTGAAGTGGGAGAATCAATTTCTTTCATCCCAGATATTATGGACTTTGAGCCTTTTATCTGGGATTCATTGCGTTGAGATAAAAGACACATGAGAGTAAAAGCTAGTTACAATTAATGGTGATACTAATTGAGGACTGAGTACAATGGAAGTTATTATTGCTGCTTTAATTGCGGGTGCGTCTGCTGCTGCTAAGGATACAGTGGGAGATGTGATCAAGGATAGTTATGCAGGGTTAAAAG
>JBFRWQ010000581.1:0-4913 GCA_051439665.1 Microcystaceae cyanobacterium
GATCGCCCAATTGAATAATCCGACCATTAACCCTAACCCGTTGTTCAACAATCATTTGTTCTGCTGATCGTCGGGATGCAATTCCCCATTGGGAAAGCAGTTTCTGAACCCTTTCAGCCATTGCTATTTTTACCGATGCTTTCTTCTTGAAGATAACATAGTTTAAGTATAGTATTAAATATATTTTATTTTTTCAGTTGGATGATCACTCTTGTTCCTTGATTGATCTCGCTTTGTACCTGAATGAATCCTTGATGAGCATTAGCGATCGCTTGTGCGATGGACAATCCTAATCCTGATCCCCCTTGTTGACGGGAGCGAGCTTGATCAATTCGGTAAAAACGGTTAAAAATTAATTTTATATCTTCTTTTTTAATGCCAATTCCTGTATCTTCCACAATTATTACTGCATATTTTGAATTTTGAGCTAAAGTTATCCTCACTCTCCCACCTGTGAGGGTATATTGAATTCCGTTACTGACAATATTAAATAACAAACGATAGATTTTTGAACCATCCCCATTCTTTAAACTACGTCCCACACTTAAATACCCCCAATCTTGATCCGATTGTGTATGTAATAAGTAGGAAATTTGTAGATAACGAACGCCTTGATTATCTTTAACAATATTCCATGTTTGTTGTTTTTTTTGAGGAATTCCTTGAGGTTGTTGTCCTGAGATAGCGATTAAGTTTCCCGATAAATCAAATAACTGAATATAATATTGACCCTGTTCAAGAGGATTAAGACGATAGTTAGAGGTAGGATTTAAGCGAGAACAGGTTTGTTCAACTTGGCATAAATTAGGGAGGAAAAAATCAATATTCTTGTTTATTTTTTCAGGATCAATCAAAACTGATTGTAGATTATCATGCAAGGTACCTGCTACGACGGTTAATTCTTGTTCTAGGGTAATTCGATGGGCGTGAATAATTGCTTCATAAACTCCAATTCCTAAAAGGGTTAAAAGCACACTTATTACCCCTGCATACCAACTGGTTAACCGCCAGCGAGTTTTTTGAAATAGAGAAGAAGATTTATTCATGATTCACTACGAAACGATAACCTAATCCATACACAGTTTCAATCCAATTTTCTCCACCAACGGCCTTTAATTTGCGCCTTAACAGTCTAATTTGCGCAGCTACCACATTACTCATAGGTTCATCTCCCCATTCCCATAATTGGGTTAAAATTTGATCACGGGTAATAATTTGGTCGGGATGATTCATAAAATATTCTAACAGTTGAAATTCTTTATGGGTTAAGCTAATTTGCTGATTTTTCCCCAGTTTATGATCGCAAAAAATTGAGTAATTACTATAATCTAGGGTTAAATTACCCTGTTTTAATTGTTGAGGAGCAAACTGAGGAGAACGACGTTGTAAGGCTCTTAATCTTGCTAGTAGCTCATTCATGCCAAAGGGTTTCACTAAATAGTCATCTGCACCTGCATCTAACCCCATTACTTTATCTTCTTCTCGATCTTTAGCCGTTAATATCAATACAGGTAAATTATTCTTGGCTTGGCGTAATCGTTTTAATAATTCAATTCCTGATAATTTGGGAAGTAACCAGTCAAAAATTGCTAAGGTATAGGTAATCTGATTATCGGCTAAAAATTCATAACCTTCTATTCCATCTTGCGCCCAGTCAACTATATAATTATGTTGATTAAGGGTTCGTTTGATGGCATTTCCTAAATCGGTTTCATCTTCGACTAATAATAAACGCATTTAGAATAATTAGGGTTAAGGGTTAAATATTTGGGGGTTAAGGGTTGAACAGTGTTCAACCCCTACAGGTGAGGTTAATTTAATAATTATATAATTCCTGTAGGGGCAGAATATCATTCTGCCCGAATATCATTGTGTATCAACAAAATAAAATGAAAAGGGAAAGGATAAAAAGCGATCGCTTTATTTAATAATAATATAATTCCTGTAGGGGCAGAATACCATTCTGCCAAACATTCCACGAATTCTGACCAAATCATTCATGAATTCTGCTCAACATTCCATCATTTTGTCTATCATTGAAAGAATAGGATTCAATTCTCACACAAAATTGGTTATGGTTGACCCCATTATTACCCCGATTGTTATTTCTGTTGTCACAAAGATTGTTACCAGTGAACATTTTATAGAGTTTGGTTTATCGCTGCTTAAAGGATTGGGTAAAGGTATCGGGCAAAAATCAGGTGAAGGTTTGGTGAAAGCGTTAACAGGTGGGTCAAATTCTTCTAAAAGCAGCGATTCAGGTGAAAATTATGCTTATCAGGCTGCTATGCAGAAATATCTTCAAGCTAAACAAGGTTATTATGATCAAGATATTAACCTTCGTGAGAGAGAGTTAGGGGTTAAACAAGACTATTATAATCAAGATATTAATCTTCGTGAACGAGAATTCGCTGTAAGAGAAGAATTTAGCCAAAATTTACTTCACTTGTTGGGGGAATCGCAACAACAAAAGAATGAAACGAAATTAAGAGAAATTCAAACAAATTGGGGCAAAGATACTTGGTTTTCTAAGTTAGATCGTCATGAAACTGAACTCATTCTCGGACAAGCAGAACATCGTTTGTTAATTCTAGCATCGCCCCCTGATATTAGTTCTGATTGTCCTGATACCTTTGAAAATAACCTCAATAAAGAAATTAAAAATAGTTTAGGGCGATTTCTCAGTCAATATTATCCTGTCAATTCTCCCATTCATCCTGTACAGTTTTATGGGGATTATTTTAAAGAACCGATTTCTTCGATTGATGTTAAACGGTTACAGTCTTTATTAGAAGGATTATCAACGGTTATTTTATATAGCGACATCACTGACTATGAGGTAAATTTTAATCTTGACTGCTTAGGAGTAGGACAAACTCATCAATATCCCTTACCTGCGTGGAATTGGGAAGATAGTTATAAGGCGTTGAAACAGGAAGGGAAAAGCGAGAAAGAAGCTTTAAGAGCGATTCGTAAGATGATTGTCGATGTTTATTTGCTTTTGTCAGCTTTTATCAGTGATTGGTATTATTTACAAATTAATTTGCTGTATGAACCTCAGTTATCACAAGCATCGGTTAAATTACCTGATGAGTGGGTAACGCCTTGTTTGGAACAATTAAACCAACTTTATCGCCAAAATCAGGCGGAAGTGGCTTATCAAGAGAGTTTATTGCTGTTGGATAATAAAGAATATGAGAAAGCATTACCGCTTTTACAGCAAGCAGTCGCAGAAAAGCCTGAAATTCAAACAATTTTTGATTATGTTAAGGGTTTGTGTCTGTTGAAACAAGGACAATATCCTGAAGCGTTACAGTGTTTTGAGTCCGTATTGCAAAAACAATCTGATTTTGCAGAGGTTTGGTTTAATCAAGGGGTTGCGCTACAGAAATTAAATCGAATAGGGGAAGCAAAAACAGCTTTTAAGCAAGCGTTGGAGTTAGAACCAGAATTATCTAACCAGTCAACGCCTGAATTAGCTTATTTATTGTATCCTAGCTTTACGGAAATTTTGTCTAATAAGGTTGAGTTAGAAATGGTGAGCATTCCTACAGGAGAATTTATGATGGGGAATAATAAATATGGTGATGATAAGCCAATCCATAAGGTTGCATTAAAAGGATTCTATATGGGAAAATATCCTATCACACAGGCACAATATCAAGCAGTAATGGGGGTTAATCCTTCTCGTTTTAAGGGAGATAATCATCCTGTAGAACAGGTAAGCTGGAATGATGCTCAAGAATTTTGTCGTAAATTGTCGGAAATGACAGGGAAAATCTATCAACTTCCCAGTGAGGCGCAATGGGAGTATAGTTGTCGAGCAGGAAGCACAACGAGATATTATTTTGGGGATGATGAGGGTCAATTAGGGAACTATGCTTGGTATCGTGCAAATTCTAATCGTCAAACTCATCCCGTAGGACAAAAGAAACCGAATAATTGGGGACTGTATGATATGCACGGGAATGTATGGGAATGGTGTGAAGATGACTATATAGGGAATTATGAAAATACACCAACAGACGGAACAGCATATAAAAATGAATCAATGCAATATATTGTGCTGCGTGGCGGTTCTTGGAGCTTCAATCCACAAAATTGCTGTTCTGTCTTCCGCTTTTTCAATACGCGCAGTCTTGACTTCAACAATATTGGTTTCCGTGTTGTCTATGTCGTCGGGGATGGTTGACTTTTGGGTTAGGTTGAACATTTGGGGGTTGGGTTGAACAGTGTTCAACCCCTACGGGTGTGGGGTTAATTTAATCATGATGCGGTTATAAGATCCCTGTAGGGGCAGAATATCATTCTGCCCAAAATCCATGATTGCGTCCAAATAATCCATTATCTTGCTCAAAAATCATAATATATCAACAAAATAAAATTACAAGGGAAAGGGTAAAAAGCGATCGCATCTTTAATAATTGTTGGGGTTAAATGTTGGGATTTGGGTTAAATAATTGGGTTAAGGTTGAATATTTGGGATAGGGTTGAACAGTGTTCAACCCCTACGGATGTGGGGTTATTTAATCATTATATAATTCCCGTAGGGGCAGAATATCATTCTGCCCAAAAACCATAATTCTGCCCGAATATCATTCGGTATCACCCAATACGGGTGTGGAAGGAATTGATTTAAAAGGGTAAATCTAATAAAATTTCTTTGGAGGCTGAATATTCAGGATCATCATGCCAATTTAAAGGATTATTGATAATGTATTGACGAATATTATTTAATGCTTTTTCATCTCGAATAACCTGCTCATAATAATTGCGTTGCCAAATCAAAGATGTTCCTTTTTGTTGACAAATTTGATTGATTTTCTTTGTTACCGCAGCTTTATAACAACGAACAATATTAGGAATTGAACCAGCCGTTACCTGACCAAATTGACTGGCTTTAGCTCTTAAAT
>JBFRWQ010000582.1:0-9758 GCA_051439665.1 Microcystaceae cyanobacterium
GGATCTTATCAACAGTGGAAAGAGGAAAACATTGCCCCACAAGTAGCTTTTGAAATCCTATCTTCTAGTAATACCCAAGCAGAAATGAGTCGAAAACTGCTATTTTATGAGCGTCATGGGGTAGAGGAATATTATATCTATGACCCCAATAAAAATGAGTTAAGTGGTTTAATTAGAGAAGAAGATGGTTTAGAAACGATTGACGAAATGAACGGTTGGGTTAGTCCTCGCTTAAAGATTCGCTTTGAAATAGCTGACCCTGAATTAAAACTTTATCATCCTAATGGAGATTCTTTTAGCAGTTATACTGAAGAAAAGCAACGGGCTGAACAGGAACGTCAACGGGCTGAACAAGAACGTCAAAGGGCTGAAAAATTAGCCAATAAACTAAGAGAAATTAACATTAACCCTGATGATCTTTAACCTTATTATCTTAGACAATTTACTTAATGTCTATTATTTATGAAAGTCGTAGGATGGGAAATGCTTAATCAACAAGAATTATGATACCTTATCCAGAATAATTGCCCACCAGTTGGTTAACTCCTTTTTCCGTATCAAAAAAATCCTTCAGCTTACTCATACCAAATCCGGTTAACAAAACCCAGTTATCACTCTCTGGGTAAGAATCTCCCCCCTCTCCCCACACTCCCCACACTCACCCCTCTCTACCAAAACTAGGTTTTAGTTTATTCTTCCTCCTTCTGTCTTCCTTCCCAAGAACGAGTGTATCATTTTTCTTGACAAATAACTAATATTTGTGTATTGTATGGGCAGAAGAATTGAGGTTAAAGGTTTCAACCATGAGTTACGATTCCGTCAAAGACAGTCGGCAACAGATTTTAACGGCTTTCGACCAATTACTCCAGCAATATAACCGAGAATTGGGCAAAATTGCCACTAAAGAGGAAGAAATTGAGAAAGAAAAAAATAAGGGTGTATTGGAGAGAGCCTCAGATTATACGGTTGACAGTATTGTTAATAGTATGGCATCTCTGCAATTAGAGTTTGGTCGGATTATTGATGAGGTTTCTCAAACATTAACCACTGAATCATCAAAATTAGATGAATTGAAAAAAGCGATCGCTGTTAAAAAAGAACAATTAGAACAATTGCAACAGGTTCGGTTAGTAGCCGATGCTTTGTATTTATTGCGTCAGCAACATCAAGAAAGAACAAGAAGTCTGCAAAAACAAATAGATGATCAGCGAGAAGCGCTTGAAAAAGAAAAGATTGAAAAGCGTAAGTTATGGCAGAAAGAGCAGGAAGAATTTGAGACAAAAATAGCTGAGGAAGCAGCGTTAAGATTAAAGCAACGAGAACGGGAAGCCTCCGATTATCAATATCAATTAGAGCGAGATCAACGGGTAGAAATGGATCAATATGAAGAAGCGAAACGGCAACAGGAATGGGAATTACAGCAGATGAATAAGGAAAAAGAAAAAGGTTGGCAAGAACGGGAAGCGGTCTTAGAAACTAATCAATCTAAGCATCAGGAAAATCTTCAGAAGATCGAGACTTATGAAAGCAAATTAAAAGAGGAATATAATAAAGCGAAAGGTGAAGCTATAAAAGATGCAGAGAGAAAGGCAAAAGTACAAGCAGATTTATTGGAAAAAGACTGGGAATTAAGTCAACAAGGGTATGAGTTAAAAACTCAATCTCTTGAGGCAACTATTCAACGTAATAATGAACAGATTGCTGATTTAATAGCCCAATTGCAAACAGCCACCAGTCAATCACAGAATCTTGCTCTACGGGCATTTCAATCGTCTGATGAGGCGAGTTAATTTTATTATCTAATTGCTTAAACTTTGTCAATCTTTTCGATGAACTCATAGGAGACAGCCATGACCCAAAAAATTACCGCCAAAAGTACGAAAGCACAAATTTTAGAAGCTTTTGACGAATTAGAAAAAGAAAAAATTCAACTAGAAAAGCAAGTTAAAAAGCTGAGTAAAGCTCAAGGGAGTGAAACCAGTTCCCCACCCCCTAAATCAACTAAAATGAATGAGAATGCTGCAATGAAACCTCCTGCTACTCCTAATCAAAATATTACACAAACTCTGCAAGTTTTAGAAAAATTACAAGTTGGGTTTGGTAGCTCTGTCAGTAACTTATCAGAGCAATTAATTGCTGAAGCAACGACGTTAGAAGATCTGAATCAAAAAGCCACAGAGGAACTCGAACTTTTACAAGAGTTACATCAATTAGATGGAATTGAAGATGATACTTTATCCACCTTAATACAGACTTATGAAGAAGAAAATAAAACCTTTGACGATGAATATAGTCAGCAAAAAGAAACCCTAGAACAAGAGATGAAAGACCTAGTTACAGCATGGCAAAAAGAACAGGAAACTCATGGTGTCACCATTAAAGAAAGGAATGAAAATCAGGCAACCGTTAACCAGCGTGATGAAACCGAATATGGCTATAATTTAGACCTAGAAAGGGAATTACAGTTAGAAGAATCTGAACAGAATAAAAAGGGATTGTATGAAGAATTATCAGAAATTAGTCAACAACAAGAAAAACAATGGAAAGAACGAGAAGAGCAGATTGCTAAACAAGAAAAAGAACAAACTGAAGCCAAGGAAAAAGTTGAAGCCTTTGATCTAGAATTAGAGGCTAAAATCAAAAAAGGTGAGGCAGAAGGTAAAGGAATTGGCACTTATCAAACTAAAGTTAAGGCTGATTTACGCACTAAGGAAATTGAAGGAGAAAAACGAAATCATGACTTAAAAAGTGCCTCTTTAGAACAAACTATCCAAACCCAAGAAGCGAGACTGGCTAGTTTGACACAACAATTAGAAGCAGCGCTTAAACAAGTTCAAGACTTGGCAGTTAAAGCAATTGAAGGAACATCCAATCGTAAATCCTTTGAAGCGATGCAAACCATTGCGATGGAACAAGCTAAAAATCAACCTAAAGGAAAATAGATAAATAGAAACTAAGGAGACTTGACTCAATTGGGGCTAAAGTCTAAAATAAACAGTGAATAAATGTACAACTTAGGCTTCTTGCTCCATTTATTTAACTATTCGACTAAAGTGATGGAATCTTTATGGATTTTTCGTTAGATATTGCCAATCAATTAAATGCAGGGGTCATTCTTCCTGAAGGAATCGTTACCCTCACCTTGGTGTTTGTTTTGCTAGGGGATCTCATTGGGGGAAGACGGGCGCTCAGTTGGTTACCCTACGCTGCGATCGCTGGTTTACTGGCTTCTGTTGTCGCTCTCTACTTACAGTGGGATGTAACCAACCCCATTGGCTTTCTAGGGGCGTTTAACGCAGATAACCTGAGTATTGTCTTTCGTGCCATTGTCGCCCTTTCCACGGTAGTGACTATTTTAATGTCTATCCGCTACATCGAACAAACGGGAACGGCGTTAGCAGAATTTATTGCCATTATGTTAACCGCCACCTTGGGGGGAATGTTCCTATCAGGGGCGAATGAATTGGTAATGATCTTCATTTCCTTGGAATTGCTCAGTATTTCTTCTTACTTGATGACGGGATACATGAAACGAGATCCCCGTTCCAATGAAGCAGCGCTGAAATATCTTTTAATTGGGGCTTCTAGTTCCGCTATTTTCCTCTATGGTATTTCCCTTTTATATGGACTTTCTGGGGGAGAAACTGTCTTAAGTGAAGTTGCAAACAGTATAGTCAAGGGAGAAGGCTTAGAATCCCTTGCCTTGGTCATTTCTTTGGTTTTTGTCATTGCAGGAATTGCCTTTAAAATCTCTGCTGTCCCCTTCCACCAATGGACTCCTGATGTCTATGAAGGATCACCTACCCCTGTGGTGGCTTTCTTATCAGTGGGATCTAAAGCAGCAGGGTTTGCCCTAGCGATTCGTCTATTAGTGACAGCCTTTTCTGTGATTTCCGATGAATGGACGGTTATTTTTACAGCCCTTGCCATTTTAAGTATGGTTTTAGGCAATGTGGTTGCCTTAGCGCAAACCAGTATGAAGCGGATGTTAGCCTACTCTTCTATTGGCCAAGCAGGGTTCGTTATGATTGGTTTAACGGCAGGAACCGATGCAGGTTACTCTAGCATGGTGTTTTATCTGCTGATTTACCTGTTTATGAACTTAGGGGCGTTTACCTGTGTGATTCTGTTCTCTTTACGCACAGGAACAGATCAAATTAGTGAGTATGCGGGCTTATACCAAAAAGATCCTCTCTTAACCTTTGGTTTAAGTATTTGTTTACTTTCTTTAGGTGGGATTCCGCCATTGGCAGGGTTTTTCGGTAAGATTTATCTATTTTGGGCAGGTTGGCAAGCAGGACTTTATGGACTCGTTTTGTTAGGCTTAGTGACCAGTGTGGTATCAATTTACTACTACATTCGGGTGGTTAAAATGATGGTGGTTAAAGAACCTCAAGAGATGTCCGATGTGGTGAAAGATTATCCTGAGATTCGCTGGAATTTGTTTGGAATGCGTCCTTTACAAGTTGGTTTAATTGCGTCAGTCATTGCTACTTCTTTAGCAGGAATTTTAGCTAATCCTCTGTTTACTTTAGCGAATGATTCTGTGACTTCTACGCCGATTCTTCAGTCAGCGACGATGCAGTCTCAAGTGTCTCAGAGTAAGTAAGGGTGATGGGGTGGGTAAAGCCCACCCTAATGCTACAATTTGAAGGGGATGTGATGGGTAAAGCTCATCCTACTCAAATTACCTTATAATACTACGCACGAGGCAGAGGGCAGGAGGCAGGGGGCAGGAGTAGGCTGTGACTTGGTTTCAAGGATCTTTAATGTCAAACACCTTATTTTGTACGGCTATAGGATGGAGATAATGTGATGGGCAAAGCCCATCCTACAACTCAAGGTGATTTGGTGGGGAAAGAACCTGCTTAACGCAGAGAAATAACTTTATTTTCTTGATTTAATGCTTCACTCACTTCTAATACTGCTTTTCTTGCCCATTGATCAGCTTGTAAGATATCTTCTAAGGTAGGAGTAGAAGTATTTTGAGTGGTAAATTTATCACAGACGGTTTCAATTAATCGAGGAATATCTAAGAATTTAATCTTTTCATCTAAAAATAAAGCTACGGCTGCTTCATTCGCTGCATTTAATACCGCAGGCATCGCCCCACCTGTTCGTCCTGCATTATAGGCTAACTGCATACAGGGATACTTGTGATGATCGGGTTCACGGAAGGTTAAGTCTCCTGCTTTGACAAGATCTAAGGTTTGCCAGTCCGTATAAACTCGTTCTGGCCAAGAAAGAGCATATAAAAGAGGTAAACGCATATCTGGCCAGCCTAATTGAGCTAAAACCGAGGTATCTTGTAGCTCAATTAAAGAATGAATAATGCTTTGAGGATGAATAACAATATCGATATTATCATAGTCCATGCCAAAGAGATAATGGGCTTCAATGACTTCTAAGCCCTTATTCATTAAAGTTGCTGAGTCAACCGTAATTTTGCGCCCCATTGACCAATTAGGGTGTTTTAAGGCATCTTTTACTGTGACTAGAGGTAATTTATCCACTGGCCAGTCACGGAATGCTCCCCCTGATGCAGTGAGGATAATTCGTCTTAACCCTTCTTCAGGAACACCTTGCAAACATTGAAAAATCGCAGAATGTTCAGAATCGGCAGGTAATAGCTTAATTCCATGCTTTTTGACTAGGGGTAAAACCACAGGACCCCCTGCAATCAAGGTTTCTTTATTGGCTAGGGCAATATCTTTTCCCGCTTCAATGGCGGCTAGGGTAGGGAGTAAGCCAGCGCATCCCACAATTCCTGTTACCACACTTTCCGCATCACCATATCTGGCTACTTCAATGATTCCTTCTTCGCCTGAGAGGATAATGGGATAATAGTCAAGTTTTTGTAATCTTTCTTTAAGAATAGGCAGTTTATCTTGATTGCGAATAGCAATAATTTCGGGTCTAAATTGCTCAATTTGTTCAGCAAACAGATCAACGTTGTTACCTGTTGCTAATCCAACAATTTGGAACTGTTCGGGGTATTGAGCGACAATATCGAGGGTTTGCGTACCAATTGAGCCAGTAGAGCCGAGAAGAGTAATGCGTTTCACAATTTTTTAAGAAATGGGGATCACTCCATACTATATCAGGATTTGTGTCGTCTCAGTGACCAGTGACCAGTTGTAAGATAGGTTAGGGAGCTAAGACAACTTTTAGGATTACAGACAAGTTTGGAATTGTGCAGTAAACTATCGTAAAACAATTGTATATAATTATAACAAACAAAGAATATGACCGCTAACCCTCATACTGGCTCCGATTTTGATGATTTTCTCCAAGAAGAAAATCTTTATGAAGACTGTAGTGCAATCGCCATTAAACGGGTGCTGGCACGGCAGTTAGCTGAGGACATGAAACGTCTCTCTCTAACGAAAACAGAGATGGCAGCACAGATGAAAACCAGTCGAGCGCAGCTTGATCGTCTCCTCGACCCCGAAAAAACTGGGGTTTCTCTCGATACTCTTCAACGGGCAGCGTCTGTCGTCGGTCGCAAATTACGGATAGAGTTGCTGTGATCAACCAGCAATAACAAGCAAATTGACATCAACGTGATTATTGCTCTAATGGAAGTTAACTATGGCTGTTACTCTCTCACTGCGACAACTGACTATTCCTCAAGGTCAAACACTATTGATTCATAATTTTAACTATCAGCAAGTTACCACCAGTCCCATATTCCCTAGATTATCAATTCCTGACTTAGTAACAGAAGTTTTAGCTCAAAGTAGTGAGATTGGAAGAAGTCCTGCTTTACGAGCCTTGCGCCAAAAATTAAAGCAACTACTCTAACTAATATCAATAATAAACTTTTAATATAGAGCTATAGCAAACACAGATAATTAATGCTATAATTACAGAATCACATTTAAACAATTCAGCTTTCTAAGATCATGACTGTTAAAGAACGTATCATGCAAGAGATTGAAGATTCTTCTCCGCTTTTACTAGAAGAATTTCTAGATTTTATTATCTTTACCAAACAGCGCCGCCCAGCGCTTATCAATCAACCTAAGCAAGAAAAGACTGAGCAACCTTATAAATCACAGATTAAAGCCTTTGAAGGGTTATTTGATAATGTACCTCCTGTTTCTGAAGAAATTGACCCTGATCAAGAAAAATGGGAATATTTAAAGGAAAAACATAATCTATGAATGTACTGATTGACACTAACGTGATTATTGATCTAGCATTTGAGCGCCAACCTCATTTATTAGAAAGTGAACAAGTATTGTTGTTTGCTGAACAAGGATTAATAACTGGATATATATCTGCTTCTACTTGCAGTGACCTTTACTATATAATCAAAAAGCAGCGCCGAAAGACATGGACAATGGACTTTTTGAATAGGCTTTTTAGTTTTTGTCAAATTGCAACAGTTAATAGCGCTGTGATTCAAATGGCATTAAACACTGATTTTAAAGATTTTGAAGACAGCATTCAATACAGTACAGCAGTCTGTAATAATATTGGGATAATCGTTACCCGTAACCCACAAGATTTTGCTGTTACGACTCATCGTATCTTAACCCCTATTCAACTTAGACAAGAACTGACTAAACCTTTCGCCCCATAATCACTAAATCTCGTCTGAGATCATCTAAGTCAGCGACTTGGGGAAGATAACCCCATTGTTCAAAATCAAAGCGCTTAAATAACCTTAAACTCGGTTGATTATGGGCAAAAATCAATCCTAATAAAGTATGAAGCTGAAGTCTGGGACTTTCATTAATAGCGTGTTGCAGCAGTTGACGACCAACTCCCTGACGGTGATAATCTGGGGCTATGTAGATGCTAATTTCCGCAGTGTTTTGATAAGCAGGCCGCCCATGAAATCTTTGTAAGCTTAACCAGCCCATAATTTCTTCCTCCTTAACCATCACCCAAAGAGGATAGCGATCGCAGTGATGATTCATAAACCATTGTTGGCGACTTTCAACGGTAATTTGGTCTAAATCGGCTGTTGCAATTCTTTTCGGAATACTAGCATTATAAATCTCTACAATAGTGGGTAAATCTTCTGCAAGAGCATAACGAATGGTTAGATTAGAGGATAAACAGCGATCGAGCATGGAGATAAGTCAATTGAATTCCTGTGATAATTATAGTCTTAGAGGGAAAATTAAGTCATTTCAGTGACCAATAAGCAGTAACCAGTAACCAATTACTACTACTTATCTCTTAATTGATTAGTCTAAGATCGCATTGAGTAAAAATTCAAGTGTTTGTTCTTGTGTTAGTTCTACTAATCTTTTTGTATCAACAATGTCAACCGTTGCACCTGCAATCTCAAGATTATCATCTAAAGCTTGTAGAAAACCTCTCGCCATTAAGTTATCACCGACTTGGGCAAATAAAATGCCAATTTCGTAAGGTGAATCAATTTTCTTAGTGGTTTCTACGATTAATTTAATTAAGGCAGAGCGCTTGCTCGGATCATTATCTAAAATCACCAGTATGATATCTCCATTTTCTTTCATCTCTCCTTTTTCTTTACGCTGAAAATGCTCCTCTAGTGCGTCTTTCAAAGCTTCATAAATATAAACCTTATCCAATCCATAACCTTCTTGAATCGCTTGCTTTAAAATATGACTATTGGCTTCATTGTATTTTTGTAACGGCTGAGAAGCCACATAAATGGTTAATTGCTCTGGCGCAAATTCTTCACACTTTTGGGCAATTTTAACAAGAGATTGCTCTGCTATTTGCCATTGCTCTTCAATATTCGGTAATTGAAAAGACGGATTTCCGACTTCCCGTGCGAGAATGATGGTATAGTTACGGTTTTGTAGGAGATTTTGGGGCATAATTCAGTAGGTTTGTCAAAATAAACAAAAAATAGTCAGTAGAAGCTACCGAAAAACCAGTAACTGCTCTCTACCGCTATTTTATAATTAATTCTGCTTACCTACTTAACCAGTGAATTATTTTTCCCATCAACCTAAAAAATTGAATAGTTTGCCCCAAGTGTCTTTTTGAAACAATTGTTTAAATTGATCGATGAGTCTAACATAGAAGGGCTTCTCCTGTTTGGCTTCTAATTCTGGTGGCAGCAGGGGCGCTGATAGCTCTCCATCCATCTCCGCTAAACCCTCACCTTCCGTACAAACCCCCCATTTAGCTAGGGTTTTAACTGCCCAAGTATGGTAAACTGAATGGCCGATAAAGCTATTGCATAGCTCAATGGCTTTCTCCATATCCCCTAGTTTACGATAGGTTTTAATTAAGTTTTTCTTCGCTTGGTCTTGCATCATTGCTTCAGGAGCATTCTGGAGAACTATTTGAAAATGTGCTAAGGCTTCGACATAATTTCCGTAATTATAAGCACAGATTCCTTGTTTTAACTCAGCAATCATTTGGTTTGACATTTCATCCTCCATTAATATAAAAATAGTTTATCAGTACAGATTATTGAATTACTTTTCACATCAGCATAACAAAGAAAGTCCAGAATAACTGTGATCTTCCTCACTTTAGATCAATTTGCGTGTATTTATTGATTTATTGTCCATGAAGATACGGAGATTTGATCTAATATTCCTTTAATGTATTTAAGTAAAAGTCCAGAGCCATTAACAGAGAATGCTTGAAACCTTTTTATTTCAGTCAATAAAGCGGTATGATATGGATCATCTATTACCTATTATAGGAATTAATAAATGTCTCAAGAAACCTTATTTGCATTGTCATTATTTCCCTATCTGGGGTTTCTCTGGTTTATGACTCGTTCTGGAAAAACACCTAAG
>JBFRWQ010000583.1:0-4991 GCA_051439665.1 Microcystaceae cyanobacterium
GGATAGAGACTCATTACCCTCAATTTAAGTTAATTCGGCTTGACAAAAATAGAGGTAATAGTGGAGCGAGAAATGTTGGGTTACAAGTTGCTAAGGGAGAATTAATTGCTTTTTTGGATCATGATGATCAATGGCTTCCTAGTTATCTAGAAACCCAAGTTAAACAACTAGAGGATGAGCCTGGTGCTGTGGCAACCTACTGTGATTATTACGCAGTTAAATTAGATGGTTCTCGAACCTATCGTAATTTAAAACCGAAAGAAATTTACACTGATTTTACTTATTATTTATTAAGATGGAATATTATCGAATCTTTATCTTTGATTTTAATCAAAAGCCATATTCTGCAAGAAATCGGATTTTTTAACGAAGATTTGAAAATTTGCAGTGATATGGAACTGTATTTAAGATTATCTCAAAAAGGTAACATCATTCATATACCTCAACCTTTAATTTTAAAATACCTTCACGATCAAAATCTGTCTAGTGATTATTGGTTATGGGCAAAAGATGAACTAAATTTACTCAATCTGTTTTTTGCTAGAAAAGAGAGTCAGCCCTATCTTCACTTAGAACATGAAATTAAAAGTTATGCGTTGCTGAAAATTTTAAGAAATACTTGGCCAGAGCATCATAATTGGTTCTTTGCATTAGTGATGATTACCCAATCCTTTGTACTTGCTCCTCGCTACCGTCTTAAATTACTCTTGAGTAGAATCAAAAAAGCAATTTAATTTACTGATAACCTAGTTTTTTTAAGGTACTGCCAATAATTGGTTCAATCTCTGAGAGAATTGATGAATTTATTTCCTGTTGCCATCTTCCGACTCTAATGTTATCAGAAGTTGTTCCTGAACCTGCATCATCTTGAACTAAAGAAGAAAACTGTTGTAGTCTTTGGGACCAGGGAATTTGGGGGTCGTTAGAAAAATTGACTGATAAGTTTTTGCTCACTTGATTAGAAATTGAACTTATGACAGTATTCAATGATTCTTGATTAATGGTCACTTGAGGACAAGCAAAATTAAAAAGTTGTGTGGCTATTTCTTGGGGAGACTGAATTAAATCTTCATAGCTAAAGGTGAATTGCCGTTCTTTAGGTATATTGGCCAGCGCTTTTAAGCTAGTTTCTACACAATATTGCCATTGAATCGCTCCATTGATATGAGATGGATTATTTAATAAGGTCTGATAGTTAGGAATGCGCACATGAGCCCATGCTTCCTCTGGTGTGAGATAGTAAAGTTCATTGTCAAAGGTTTTCATCATCGACGCAACCACATCTCTCCCATCTCTGATGATGTGAATAAATTTGGCTTGGGGAAATAGATGATTTAAGCTCTCTATACGGATACTATCTTTGGGATCTTTTACGACTAGATAGGGGTGAGAAGACGTAATTTCTCGGTAATATAAATATCTTAAGGCTTGGAAACCGAGCCAATTTAACTGATTTTGGTAAGTATCATCGGGACTATCACGAAAAGCTTTGGACCAAAACGCTTGAGGTTCAAATAGAGAGGTGATTAAGGGCTGATTTTGAAAGAGCTTGAGTGTCAAGGTTGTCCCACTGCGAGGAGCGCCAATAATGAATGTCGGAGGGTAGGTTTCAAAATGTTGCTTGGCGATGGGAATAGAATAAATGAACTTAAGTCTTTGCCAAACTTGTTGTAGTTTAATACTTGCATTCAGCATTGTAACGTCACTATCTATGTTGAAACTGGTAATTTAACATCTGCAATCTTCCGTGTATCTTAGCACAAAACCGATAAGAATTGACCCCCAGAGTCAGCCGTTCTGAGTAATCTCCTCAGATAGCACTCAGAGAATTCGTAAATGTCCCTAAGTAAAGTGACAGGAAGGAAAAGGTAGTTCGTCTTTTATACATCCTAAATATTATTTAGTAGAAATTATTTAACTTTGTTTTTGTTTTTTTTATAAAGTTCAGTGCTGTTTACGATTCCATTTTTTTTATCTCGGTATAGTCTTGTAAATAGGATGACTTATGAGCATTACGAACTCATCAAGAGTATCAATAAAAATCATTATGTGTTTATCCTAGCACAATTTATTTTTGATGATTAAGCACTTATTTTGGAGAACAAATTATGACTATTCAATCTTCTATCGCTCAATTTTTACTCAGTAATTTAACGGATCTTTCATCAGATATTTTGTTAAGAGAAAATTCCTTAGATACTAATCATACTGGTCAAGATTCCGCTCAATTAGCCGCTTTGAATAACTTATCTTTAGGAACAACGGTGAGTCAAACCGAATCAACTTCTACCGAATCAACTTCTTCTGACGAGTCTGCCACCAGTTCTAATTTAGAAAACGATTTTGAATGGTTAACCGCTAACTCTATACCAGCAGGAGAACCATATACTTCAAGCGAGACAGGAAGTCTCCCCACTAACTCGATAGATGGTCTGTTAAGTGCCTATAGTTGGGGATTTAGTTGGGGAAGTAACGTGATTACCTATAGTTTTTATGATGCAGATAATTACTATGGTGATTCTTCCATGATGTCTGTCAGTGACGGAATTAAGGCAAATGTTAGGGAAATCTTTGATCGTATCGCTCAATTAATCAATATTGAATTTGAAGAAGTAACAGAAGGGGGTGGACAGTTTGGTAGGATTCGCTTCATGCTAGATCCTGGTATGGGTAATCCCTATACTGATCCTGTATATGAATATGCAAAGGCCAGTTATCCTAGTACAGATAATCTTAATTCCCCCGCAGGAGATATTTATTTGAATCCCGCCTTTGACTATGTAGGTGGCAATGGTTTTCAAAGTGACCCTGGCAATCATGGATATACGACATTAATACATGAAATTGGTCATGCACTGGGCTTAAAACATCCCGCTTTATCTGGTATTGAGAACAATACAACCAATACTGTTATGTCCTACAATAATCCAGTAGATCAATTTGGATACTATACTGCCCCTGGAACATTCATGGCTTATGACATTGCTGCATTGCAAAGTCTGTATGGGGCAAAAACTCACAATGATGGAGATAACTATTATCAATTCATTCGTCCTGATCAATATCAAGTAGATGGGCAAGCCTTTTTACCCACCTCTTTCAAGACTAAACTTACAGTCTGGGATAGTGCAGGAACAGATACCTTTGATTTATCACAACTGGCCTATGATAGTTCCGGTTATAAGTTA
Source organism: Microcystaceae cyanobacterium (assembly GCA_051439665.1). Classification (GTDB taxonomy): domain Bacteria; phylum Cyanobacteriota; class Cyanobacteriia; order Cyanobacteriales; family Microcystaceae; genus JBGTGT01. Next base: position 3,189 of record JBFRWQ010000583.1, read on the forward strand.
GATTTGAATCCAGGGGGCATTTTTAGTACTCAAGCATCCTATGAGGGTTCATCCTATTCTGTTGGTGGGGAAACCTATTCTAGCCTGACGACGGGAACGGTTATCGCTTATGATGCTTGGATTGAGAATGTGATTCTATCAGGGAGTGACGATGAAGTTCATCTCAATGGATTAGGCAATACAATCGTGGCAGCCAGTGGCAATGATACGATTTATAACAGTGATTATCTAGATACTCTTGACTTATCGGCTTATTATTTGTCTGAAGTATCCCAAGCTCAAAGTCAACAGGATTTAATCTTAGGGTTAGGTGCTAATGGCTCAATTACAATCAAAAACTATTACGAACAAGTAGAGAATGAGCGCTTAAACATTCTTTATAATACTAACTCTGCTCCCACCTCTGCCCTGTCCATCGCTGATTTTACGGTTAATGAAGGAGATGGAACAGCAACCGTTACAGTCAGTTTATCTCAAGCTGCTGACAGTGTAGTTAGTGTTAATTATTACACAACAGATTATCCTAATTCTGCAACCAGTGGAGCAGATTATACAGAAACATCAGGAGAATTATCCTTTGCGATTGGGGAAACCACAGCAGAGTTTACCGTTAATATTGCTGATGACAGCGCTTATGAAGGCACCGAATCTTTCCTAGTTAATCTTAATAATGCTTCTAGTAATGCCATCATTAATGGTGGACAAGCTGTTGGTACAATTATTGATAATGATCCCCTACCGTCTCTCTCTGTAGCTGATTTTAGTGTTAATGAAGGAGATGGAACAGTAACCGTTACAGTCAGTTTATCTCAAAGCATTGATAGTATAGTTAGTGTTAGTTATTACACAACAGATGATCCTAATTCTGCAACAGGTGGAGTAGATTATACAGGAGCGTCAGGAATACTAGATTTTGAGGCGGGTGCAACAGAAGCGCATTTTACCCTTAATATCACTGATGATAGCATTGTTGAAGGAGACGAACATTTCTTTATTAATCTCAATAATCCTTCTAGTAATGCCACCATTAGTGATGGACAAGGGGTTAGCACCATTGTCGATAATGATAGCAGCACACCTGCTTTACCCATTATTTCTATTAATGATGTTTCTTATATTGAAAAAAGTAACCGTCGATTACGTTCTGAAACTCGTTTAGTAACGGTCACTCTTTCAGAAGCCAGCACTGAAGTCATTACGGTTGACTATGCTACCAGTAACGACACGGCTCTAGCAGGATCTAGCGCACGTAATGGTGCAGACTACATTGCAACCAGTGGCACAATTACATTTAATCCTGGAGAAACCAGTCAAACCTTTGGTGTTGGTGTCTTTAAAGATCGAACCTCAGAAAATGATGAAACCTTCTTCTTAAACTTTAGTAATGCGTCGTCCAATGCTGAACTAGGAAATAGTCAAGCCACTTTTACCATCATAGATGACGATAATTATAATCAACCTCTTAGCAGCGAGAATGATAATCTACTGAATTATCGTTCCTCAAATACTCCAACTTATGAGCCTACTTTTGTTGAATTAGATGACTTCTCTTTAGGAATGCAGGAAACTAACTTCGGTAATGAATCTAATCCCCTATCCCAACAAAGCGCTTTAGAGAGTCTATCAACTGTTCAGCTTTGGGACTTCGACACTTCTGTGGATATTTAAGCTATATGGTCTGGCCATTAAGTAGCCAAAAATTAGGGTAAATACCCTTAAAATGGAATAAGTCAGACATCTTGACAACAAGGGACTTTGATGATTTGATAAAAATACTCTTTGTCTTGCAGGTTGCCTTTTTCA
>JBFRWQ010000584.1:0-3229 GCA_051439665.1 Microcystaceae cyanobacterium
CACAATTAGCCTGTGATGGGTTACGGCACAAATTAGGCATTTATAAGGTTTCCCTCAAAATCATCCCTATGCCTAACCCATCCTACAATGTATAAGTTTTGCTGAACACCATAAAGTCAAGAGAACCCAAAATTTACCTCAATTATCAAAAACTGAAAAATAAACAACCCTTAAGCGTATCACAAAAAACTTTTGCAAGAGGTCTATTAGTAGCGCTATAGGGTAGGAAAAATCCCACCCTATCAATCAATTTACACTTCAACTGGTACTTTTGCTTCCTTTAACAGCGCTTCATACTCTTCTTTAAAATACCGTAAGGTACTTAAAATCGGATTAGGAGCGCTCATTCCTAAGCCACACAGACTGGTTTCTTTAACCATCTGACATAACTGCTCTAAAACAGCAATATCAGCTTGGGTGGCTTCCCCTTTGAGGATCTTTTTCAGTAATTCGTGCATTTGTACCGTGCCTGCCCGACAGGGAACGCATTTACCACAAGATTCTTCCTCACAGAATTCCATATAGAATTTGGCTACTTCCACCATACTGGTATCTTGATCCATGACCACCATACCACCAGATCCCATCATTGAGCCTAATTTAATCAAAGAATCGTAATCTACAGGTGTATCTAGCAAATCGGAGGGAATACAGCCCCCAGAGGGTCCTCCTGTCTGGACTGCTTTGACTTGCCCGTCAGGAACACCTCCTCCCATTTCTTCGACAATTTCCCGTAAGGTGATGCCCATTGGCACTTCAATTAAGCCATTATTGAGGATTTTACCCGTTAAAGCAAAGATTTTTGTGCCTTTACTCTTTTCTGTGCCAATCCCTGCATACCACTCAGCACCCTCACGGATAATTGCCGAAATATTAGCATAACTTTCCACATTATTAATCAAAGTAGGACATTCCCAGAGTCCACTTTGGGCGGGATAGGGAGGACGAGGGCGAGGATTGCCCCGATCACCTTCAATCGAATGAATGAGGGCGGTTTCTTCCCCACAAACAAAAGCACCTGCCCCAATACGGATATCTACTTTAAAATCAAAGGTTGATCCGAAAATCTGGGTTCCCAAAATGCCATATTTTTTACATTGTTGGATGGCTTTTTGCAGTCGTTTAATGGCTAAATGATACTCTTCTCGAATATAAACGTAACCGTGATTAGCACCCACTGCGTAAGCTGCGATCGCCATTCCTTCCAAGACTAAATGAGGATCACTTTCAATGACACTGCGATCCATAAACGCCCCTGGATCGCCTTCATCTGCGTTACAGATTACATATTTCTGATTACCAGGCATTTTAGCCACAGTTGCCCATTTTAAGCCCGTCGGATAACCGCCACCTCCTCGGCCTCGCAACCCACTTTTCGTTATCTCACTAATCACAGTATTAGGAGTCAGATCATAGATCGCTTTATAGAGAGATTGATAGCCACCCACTGCGATATATTCTTCAATGCGATCGGGATTAATTTTACCGCTATTTTCACGAACAATTTTAAACTGACGGCTAAAGAAGGGATGTTCTAAATCTCCCTTAGCAGCAATCGCTTCTCCTCCATTTAAGGACTCAATAATACTAGATGCTTGTTCAGGAGTCACCTCTTCGTATAAGACATCCTGGGGACTAATTTCGACTAAGGGGCCTTTGCCGCAAAACCCCATGCAACCAACCCCAATAACTTCCACATTTTCGCCTAAATTGCCCGCTTTAACCGCTTTTTCCAGTTCTTTTTTAACTCCTAATGAGTTAGCGGCCTCGCATCCAGTAGAAGTACAACAATGAATTCGGATGTTGCGTTGTCTGTCTTTTTCTGCTGCTGCGATCTCTTGTAATTCTGCTAAATCCATAATTTAAGGTTCTCCTGTAAGGTGTCAGGTTTGAGGTATCAGTGTTCACTGGTTACTGATTACTGATTACTGATTACTGATTACTGATTACTGATCACTGTCTCGCCAGCTTTGGAATTTCGCTTCAATGGTTTCGGTGGTTTGTTTCCCTGCAACAGTGCCATCAAAGACGACAGCAGGCGCAATACCGCACGCACCAATGCAACGAGCAGAAACCAAGGAAATTTCCCCATCCTCAGTCGTTTCTCCCATACTAACCCCTAATGATGCCTCTAAATCAGTGGCAATTTTACCAGCGCCTTTAACATAACAAGCTGTTCCCATACAAAGGACACAGGTATGCTTTCCTGATGGTTTCAGAGAAAAGAGATGATAGAAGGTAGCTACCCCATAAACCCGACTGAGGGGAAGTTTCAGCGCTCTTGCCACATAGACTAAGACATCATCCTCAAGATAACCAAAGGCTTCTTGTGCTTTGTGTAATACTTCAATTAACGAATCTTGGCGGTACTGATTGCGCTTCATGGTAACATCCAAGACTTTAAAGCGTTTATCCCCACTAGGATGAGTATTCGCTTTTTTGGCTGATGGTTTCGCAGTTTTTTCAGCAGTTTGCATAATTAAGGCTTCCTTCCTAGAAGTCAAGGATCAGGCTTTACGATTAACTGATCACTAACCTATTTATAAATCTCCTTGGCCAAATTCTTGAATTATTGAAGGAAGATTTAACTTTGAAGAAAAGATTTAGTTGGTGGATGGAGAGAATCAATATCTCCCCCTCTCCCCCCAACATTAATAATGTTATAATTCCATAACATTTAAGCGCTCCCAATGGGTCGTCTGGTGAAGGCAAATATCAAGTATCCTTGACATGAATAAGGCTCAACCCTAATAATTGCGTTGATTCAACAAGGATTGAGCCTTGATCCCCCTTGACCCATTGGGGATCAGTTTTGTTACATAAAGTTAAGCAAGCGATCCCCACCATTGGGGTCTATTATCAATCGGAGCAAATACAACTCATGGCTCAAGACTCTCTCCCCTTAGAAGAGATGACCTTGCGACAACTACGAAAAGTTGCCAGCGAGTATAATATCCCTCGATACAGCCGAATGCGTAAAGCAGAGTTAATCACAGCGATTCAAGGTGCAATGGGAATGGAAGAACAAAATATCGTTCAACCTTCCCCATCTGAGCCCTTAACAGACATCCCTGAAGACTCTGCCACCATTCCCCCTAGTCCAAAGCAGCCTCAAGAGGAACAAAAAGTGGAAGCATCAAAATTTGAACTTGGCCAAGAAGATCAATTAGGCGATTCTCTAGCCTCCGTTGATGAGGGGTTAGGAGAACTGCCTAGTGGGTATGGCGAC
>JBFRWQ010000585.1:0-10999 GCA_051439665.1 Microcystaceae cyanobacterium
TTGCATCAATAAACGAGAGATGTTAATATATAATTCTCTATTACTAAGTATGAAAATCATGACACAATCATCATCTAAAACAGTTCGACGGGGGCGAATTTTTCCCGACCAACAACTTTCACCTAAAGAAAAAGCTAAACTAGAAGTAGAAGATGCTGTCTTTTATCAGAAGTGTCGCCAGGTATTTGGTCGGGTTCAACCTCAGTTAATTAAAGACCATTATGATTGGTTTATTATTATCGAACCTGAAAGTGGAGACTATTTTATCGATCAGGATGAAAAAATAGCAAAGTCTCAATCTTCTGCAAAACATCCCAATCAAAAGTGTATGATTATGCGAATCAATGAAACAGGAACTTGTGGAAGAATATGATCTGATTCACCATTAAATTCCAATATTTTAAAGTTCATTTTTCTAGCGACTTCATTGAAGGAATCCTCTAATACTTTTAGCCCCTCACTGGTTAAAACTTTACGTCGATACTTAGTGACGCATACCCAGTTAACCTTTAAGTCTGAAACGCTGTGACGCTATGAATCTTAAATGACTTGACATTTTAGCAGACCTACCTCAATATAAATACAGACCTATTTTAGTTGACCCCATGAAAGCAAGGTATCGCTATCGAATCTACCCAACTAACCAACAAAAAATAGCTTTAGCCAAGCTGTTCGGATGTTGTCGGGTAGTTTTTAATGATGCTTTAGCTTTTTGTCATGAGAACTATAAACAGGGAAACAAGTTTGTCGGTTACAATCAGTGGTCTAAATCCTTAACCCAAGCTAAAAAGACAGAGGAAAGAGAGTGGTTAACGGAAGTATCTGCCATTCCCTTACAACAATCTTTACAAGACCTAAAAATATCCTTTAAAAACTTTTTTGACTCCTGTAAAGGAAAGCGAAAAGGGAAAAAGGTTAAGTCCCCTAAATTCAAAAAACGTAAATCAAAGCAGTCCGCTCGATTTACGGATAACGGATTTAAGATTAATAGAGATAGGGTCTATTTAGCTAAAATTGGTGACTTAAAGGTGGTCTGGTCTAGGGAATTACCTAGTCAACCCTCATCGGTAACAGTCATCAAGGATAGTGCTGGACGCTATTTTTTAAGCTTTGTTTGTGAAGTTAACCATCCTCAGCTACCCGATCATGGGAAAAATGTGGGAATTGATCTAGGGATTACTGATTTTGCCACCCTTTCATCGGGTGAAAAAATCAAAGCACCATTACCGTTAAAGCGTCAACTTAAGCGATTAAGGAGGCTTCAAAAAAATCTTTCTCGAAAACAAAAAGGGAGTCGTCGCCGTGAAGTAGCTAGATTAAAAGTAGCTAAGTTACACGCCAAGATAACCGATAGCCGAACTGACTTTTTACACAAACTATCAACTAGGCTAATTCAGGAAAACCAACTGATAGCTTTAGAGGATTTAAACGTCAGTGGAATGGTTAAAAACAGCAAACTCTCTCGTGCGATTTCCGATTTAGGATGGCGTAGTTTTCGGACTATGCTAGAAGCGAAAGCTGATCTGTACGGGAGAGAAGTTAGGGTCATTGACCGATGGGAAGCAACCAGTCAAAAATGCTCATGTTGTGGATTTAATGGTGGTAAAAAAGAGCTTTCCGTTAGGGAATGGACTTGCTTAAATTGCGGAGAAATTCACGATCGAGATATTAACGCAAGTTTAAATATTTTGACAGTGGCCGGTGGACAATCGGACACTGAAAACGGATTGCAGAGGGAGTGTCAGACTGCCGTTAAGGTAGCAGTTCTCAGTGAAGCGTCAACCCACCAAGAGTACAAGCAATTAAGTTTGTTCTAGTAGGAATCCCCACGCCTTTAGGCTGGGGTGGATGTCAAATGAAGGAACAGTATTAATAGAGGAGGAAAGGTTTACGGTTGAGGTGTTAGGAGGAAATGAGCTAGAAAATATATTGTTAGGCGTTTGGTGGTTACAGACTAAGCGGTTAGTGGTAGATTTTCCGATGGGACTATTAACATTAGGATAAAGTTTGTTGACCAGTTTGATACTAAAAAAAGAGGAGATAGCTCTCCTCTCACAGTCTCAGTATCAAATACTAAAGCAATTAACTATTTAGTTTCAGAGAATTCAGCATCAATGACATCATCTCCACCACCAGAAGATGAAGCATTTCCGCCATCTCCATCACTAGGCGCACCAGCATCGGGTCCTGGGGCTGCATCACTCCCTTGCTGATAGACACTTGTACCAATACTGTACAGTATCTGTTGCAGTTCGGGCATTAAGGTTTGGATTTTTTCATCATCTTCTGCACCTACTGCTTCTTTAAGGTCTTTGATCAAGCCATCTGCTTTGGTTTTCTCAGCAGGGGGAACTTTATCACCCAAGTCGTTGATTTGTTTTTCGGCTTGATACACCAAGGTATCAGCTTGGTTTTTGCGCTCAATTTTTTCCCGACGTTCTTTGTCCGCACTCGCATTGGCTTCGGCTTCTTTCACCATACGATCTACTTCAGTATCAGGTAGAGTAGAAGCGCCAGTAATACTAATAGATTGCTCTTTACCCGTTCCCTTATCTTTGGCAGTCACATTAAGGATACCATTGGCATCAATATCGAAGGTAACTTCAATTTGAGGAACACCACGGGGCGCTGCGGGAATTCCATCAAGGCGGAATGTTCCTAAACTCTTGTTATCTCTGGAAAATTCCCGTTCCCCTTGCAACACAGCAATTTCTACATTGGTTTGTCCATCTGCTGCGGTTGAGAAGACTTCTGATTTTTTGGTGGGGATCGTGGTGTTACGAGGAATAATTTTAGTCATTACACCGCCCAAGGTTTCCACACCCAAGGATAGAGGAGTTACGTCTAATAAGAGAATATCTTTAACATCTCCTGCTAAGACACCCCCTTGAATCGCTGCACCAACCGCTACCACTTCATCTGGGTTAACCCCTTGGTTAGGATCTTTACCAAGGACTTTCTTAACCACTTCTTGAACCGCAGGAATACGGGTTGAACCACCCACCAATACCACTTCATCAATGTCGCTATTGCTGAGTTTGGCATCTCGCATGGCGTTTTCGACAGGGATACGAGAGCGATCGATGAGATCGGCACAGAGTTCCTCAAATTTTGCCCGTGTTAGGTTATTATCGAGGTGCTTGGGTCCTTCTTGAGTAGCGGTAATGAAGGGAAGGTTAATATCTGCTTGAGAGACACTAGACAATTCAATTTTCGCTTTCTCGGCCGCTTCGGTTAACCGTTGTAAAGCTTGTTTATCTTGACGTAAATCGATTCCTTCTGCTTTTTTGAATTCTTCAGCCAGATAATCAACGATTTTCTTATCGAAGTCATCCCCCCCTAAGTGGGTATCTCCAGAGGTAGCTAATACTTCAAAGACACCTTCACCAACTTCGAGGACAGAAACGTCAAATGTACCCCCCCCTAAGTCAAAAACGAGAATGGTTTCATTACTTTTTTTATCCAACCCATAAGCTAAAGAAGCAGCCGTTGGTTCGTTAATAATCCGTTTTACTTCGATTCCTGCAATTTTACCAGCATCTTTAGTCGCTTGACGTTGAGAGTCATTAAAGTAAGCAGGAACAGTAATGACAGCTTCAGTTACGGTTTCCCCTAAATATTTACTAGCATCTTCGACTAATTTGCGTAAGACTTGAGCAGAAATTTCTTCAGGGGCGAATTGTTTGCTTTGGTTGGGGCAATCTAATTTAACATTGCTATTGCTATCACGGATGACATCATAAGAAACCTCGGTGGCCTCAGTGGTGACTTCATCAAATTTACGACCGATGAAACGTTTGACCGAATAGAAGGTGTTTTGAGGGTTCATCACCCCTTGACGTTTAGCAATTTGACCAACAAGGCGATCGCCATTTTTAGCATAGCCCACAACAGAGGGTGTGGTTCTTCCTCCTTCTGCGTTAGCGATTACCGTGGGTTTCCCCCCTTCCATCACAGCGACACAAGAGTTAGTTGTCCCTAAGTCAATTCCAACAATTTTTCCCATATCTAAGTATTACTCCATAAGGTGAACGATGGCTGAACTGTATCAGATTGAATAGAAAATGACTGTTTTGAGTTCAGTGTTATATTTCTCTTTTATAGTGACGGGATTAACTCATCCTATGATAGTGTAGGTTTCCGTACCTTTGATCAAGCAAGTTATGTAGGATGGATTCCCAACCCATCATCTCCCCTAATAATCATAGATTACGCCATCATAATTTAGAATTTAGAATTACTCATCCCTGAATCCTTACTTTGTAACAAGGGAGATTGATATTTTTATTTCTTGAAAAGAGAGGGAGCAGTTCAACTTTTTTAGTTTATTTTTACTAAAATATCTGTTTTAAAAACTAACCTGCTTCCTCAAAGGGAAAACCTTATTTTTGAATCAAACATTGTACTAAAATCCTAAGCAAGGGATCTAAATCTTCAGGTACACGATAACTTTCTAATCCTTGAGTTAGGTGTTTCTTGATTCGATCTAGTTGAGCAAATTCCCATATTTTTCCCGTTGTGACTGCTCCAACTAAGTAAGATTGTTGATTCTCTTCTAATATGGTGTCAAGCGCTATTAATTCAGCAAATAGTTGAGTCATGCCATAATCTAAGTCTGCTTTTTTTGCTTCGATAATCACTAGATTATTCTTATATTTAATAAAGTAATCTAAATAACCTTGTAATAAGTCCGTTGCTTTAATTAAATACTCAATTCTGACTTCACACTTAGTATAATGCACTAACTCAGAAATAATAGGTGAGATTAAGACTTCACGACGACTGGTTTCATTGGCTAAATCAAAGTAAGGGAGAATTTCATTCAGTCGGCTTTGTAATTGAGTTAAATTATCTAATTCTCCTTGATAATGAGATAAATTCAGACGCTTTCGGCTAAAAATGTAGTCAAATTCATCAGCTAAATCTTGACATGATATTTTTAGCTCAAAGATTTTACTAAAGGTATAAGATTGATTAGCGTCTAATAATTTCATAGTCTTTAAGTTGTTAAAGATTGGACTAAAATTCGCATTAAAGTGTCTAAATCTTCAGGCACACGAAAGCTTTCTAACCCTTGTTTCAGATGTTTATTTTTTCGATCTAGTTGAGCAAATTCACATATTTTTCCTGTTGTGACTGCCCCAACTAAGTAAGATTGTTTGTCTTGCTCTACTATTAGATCAAGCGCTATTAATTCAGCAAACAGTTGACTCATTCCATAATCTAGATCCTCTTTTTTTGCTTCTATAACTAAGAAACTTATGTTACTTTCCAACAAATAATCAAAATAGCCTTGTAATTGTTCATTAACTTTAATTTGATATTCAATGGAGATCTCAGCTTTTGTATAATAAACCAAGTCGATCACAATTGGTGAAATTAAAATTTCTCGCCTAGCTGTTTCATTGGATAAAGATGCATAAGGTAAGACTTCTTCAAGGCGCTGTTTCAGTTGTGCAAGGCGCTCTAATTCTCCTTTATATTGCTCAAGATTTAACTTTGTTCTCGTAAAAGAATAATCAAAGTATTGAGCAAGATTTTTCGGTTCTATCTTCAGGTCAAAGATTTTACTAAAGGTATAAGATTGATTAGCGTCTAATAATTTCATAGTCTTTAAGTTGTTAAAGATTGGACTAAAATTCCCATTAAATGCTCTAAATCTTCAGGGACACGGTAACTTTCTAGCGCTTGTTCAATATGTTTATCTACTCGATTTAAACAACCAAATTGCCAGATACTACCTGTCGTGACTGCACCTAAAATACTGCTTGCATCATTCTCTAACCATTGATCTAAAGCAATCATTTGAGTAGCAAGTTGATTAAAACCATAATCTAAATCCCCCTTTTTTGCTTCAATCACAATAACATGATTCTGATGATGGAGAAGGTAATCTAAAGAACCCTGTAATTGTTCAGACACTTTAAGGGAATATTCAATTCTGAGTTGAGCATTGGTATAGTAAACGAGATCGGTAATAACAGGAGCAATTAAAATTTCTCGTCGGGCAATTTCGCTGCTTAAAAGAACATTAGGCAAAATACAGACAATGCGCTCTTCTAGTTCGGTTAATCTGCTTAATTTTCCTTGATATTGGGGTAAGTTAAGACGTTTTCTGGCAAAAGTATAGCCAAAATCTTTGACTAACTCATCTACTTCTACATTTAACTCAAATATTTTACTAAAAGTGTAAGATTGACTAGGATCTAGTACTTTCATAGTGCTGCTTATTATGTTTAGGTCTGCTTGGTGAATCAAAAGCTATAATTGATTGATACAGTAGAGAAAAAGTTGGTTAGGATTAGGTGAAACATCAAAATGATTTAATCGACAAAGAGTTTCCTCCTGCCTCCTGTAATCACAGAAATCTTTATTCACTTTACCTAAATTACTGCGTCCAGTTGTGCTTATGAGTAACCAAGCAGATCGCATCATTATCTTTGATACCACCCTTCGAGACGGAGAACAATCTCCAGGTGCCGCTTTAACCGTTGATGAAAAGCTTACCATTGCTCGATCACTGGCACGACTTGGCGTTGATGTAATTGAAGCAGGATTTCCCTACGCCAGTCCAGGTGATTTTGAAGCGGTTAACAAAATTGCTTCTCTGTTTAGCCAAGAAAATAGCCCAACGATTTGTGGTTTAGCCCGTGCATCTGAAAAAGACATCAAAAGAGCAGCAGAAGCCCTAAAACCTGCCTTTAATCCTCGCATTCACACCTTTTTGGCTACCTCTGATATTCATCTCGAATATAAGTTGAAGAAAACCCGCACTGAAGTGCTGCAAATTGTTCCCGACATGGTAGCCTATGCCAAGTCCTTTGTGACGGATGTGGAATTTTCCCCCGAAGATGCTGGCCGTAGTGATCCAGAATTCCTCTATCAAGTGCTAGAAGCAGCGATCGCAGCAGGTGCAACCACGATTAATATTCCTGATACGGTGGGTTATACCACCCCTAGTGAGTTTGGGGCATTAATTGGTGGAATTAAGCAAAATGTCCCGAATATTGACCAAGCTATTATTTCCGTACATGGTCATAATGATTTGGGGTTAGCTGTCGCTAATTTCCTTGAAGCCGTTAAAAATGGCGCACGTCAGTTAGAATGTACCATTAATGGCATTGGTGAACGGGCAGGAAACGCAGCCTTAGAAGAACTGGTGATGGCGCTTCATGTTCGCCGTCAGTATTTTAACCCCTTCTTAGGGAGAGCCGTTGATTCGACCCAACCCTTAACAAAAATTAACACCAAAGAGATTGCCAAAACCTCCCGTCTTGTGTCTAATTTGACGGGGATGATGGTACAACCGAACAAAGCCATTGTAGGGGCTAATGCGTTCGCCCATGAGTCAGGAATTCATCAGGATGGGGTACTGAAACACAAGTTAACCTACGAGATTATGGATGCAGAATCCATTGGCTTAACAGATAATCAAATTATCTTAGGTAAACTCTCAGGACGCAATGCCTTTCGCACTCGTTTACAAGAATTAGGCTTTGAACTGTCCGAAACCGACTTAAATAAAGCCTTTTTGCGCTTCAAAGAAGTCGCAGACAAGAAAAAAGAAATTACCGACTGGGACTTAGAAGCCATTGTTAACGATGAGATTCAACAAGCGCCCGAATTATTCCGTTTAGAACGAGTTCAAGTCTCCTGTGGCGATCATGCTTGTCCAACCGCCACTGTTACCCTTCGCACTCCCGAAGGCAGAGAATTGACCGATGCAGCCATTGGAACCGGTCCAGTTGATGCGATATATAAAGCCATTAATCGTGTGGTCAATATTCCCAACGAATTAACCGAATTTTCCGTAAAATCGGTCACAGCAGGGATTGACGCAATGGGAGAAGTAACCATTCGCCTACGCCATGAGGGACGTACCTATTCAGGTTATTCTGCCAATACAGATATTATTGTGGCTTCAGCCCGTGCTTATATCAGCGCCCTCAATCGCTTATCAAGCGCTTTAAACAAGCCCAAAGATAGTGAAAAAACTGTGGCAACCGTATAGATTGGTAGGGTGGGCTTTGCCCACCTTATGGTTGTGCTGCACAAACGAATCAATTAAGTAGCAGCCATTTCTACAAACTAATATATTGCTATGATATAAAGAAGCACCTATCCTCTGAATATTTTAAGACTAGGAGTAACTCAAAAGCCATGACTCAAGCCACAGAAACCCCCACCAAAGGCATTCAACTATCCGAAAAAGCGCTCAAGCACGTCCTTCAACTACGGGATCAACAAGGTACAGATCTCTGTCTGCGAGTGGGAGTCCGTCAAGGCGGCTGTTCTGGAATGTCCTATATGATGGATTTTGATACCATTGATAGCATTACTGAGCATGATGACGTATTTGACTATGAAGGGTTTAAAATTATCTGCGATCGCAAAAGCCTCTTATATCTTTACGGACTAATGTTAGACTATAGCGACGCAATGATCGGCGGCGGCTTCCAATTTACTAACCCCAATGCTAATCAAACCTGTGGCTGTGGGAAATCCTTTGGCGTGTAATAATAATTAATTGAGCGGGATCATTTCAGTTAATAGCACCTTTGTCTAAAGCTAAAGGCTTAAAAGATTAAAGTTTATTTTTTAGATCCCTGCCAAGGTGATTTCTAGAAATGAATATCCCTAATGATCCCCCCTAACCCCCCTAATTAAGGGGGGAATGTTCAATTACTGAGCAAAATTTATCTAAAATCATAATGGTTAGATTTTTCAATAACATCCTAACCATCAATTTTCCGGTTACTTTTAACATCGACTTATGACTGAAGCAACGGCTGACTTATTTGAACAAGGTTTAAAACGATATCAAGATGGAGAAGATCCCGAAACCTTAATTCCGGTTTTTAAAGATATCTGCGATCAAAGTCCCAAGAATGCCACAGGATGGGCTTGTTTAGCATGGCTTTATCTGTTGGTGGGTAAACCGAAAAATGCCCTTAAAATGGCGCAAAAAAGCATTAAGATCGACAAGGCTGCCCCCCAAGCTAGGGTTAATCTCATACTGGCGATGTTAGAAACCGATACTAAGGGGATTCGTCCCCATATCGAAATCGTACAGGAGATGATCACCTTAGACAAAGAAGTCGCTCAAGCGATCACCGAAAATATTGAAGATGGGTTTAGTCGTAAACCCGATTGGAAAAGTCTTCAAAAGGTACAAAAATACTTATTTTCTGACTAAAATCAATGGAATTGACAAAAACTTATCTATTAGGGCTAAAAGCAGACGATTTTCGCCACCCATTAGATTTAGAAGCCACTCAAAACCTCAAACAAATCCCAGGGTTAGATCTAATTATTCGTAATGTCCTTGGCTCAATTGGGGAACAGTTTTTTTATCTGGATAATATTGCCTCTAGCTTACGCATTAGTGAGAAACAGCTACCGAATATTCATAAACTGCTCATAGAAGCCTGTGATGTCTTAGATTTAGAACCGCCACAGCTATATCTTAAGCAAAACCCTGTTCCCAATGCTTATACTTTTGCCATGCAGGGGAAACAGCCTTTTATTGTGATACACACTTCCCTAGTGGAAATGTTAACCCCAGAAGAAGTACAAGGGGTGATTGCCCATGAATTAGGTCATTTAAAATGTGAGCATGGGGTCTATCTTACAATGGTTAATTTAATCGTCTTAGCCACCCAATTATTACCCAATTGGGGGACATTAATTGCCCAATCTCTACAGGCACAAATGCTAGAATGGATGCGCTGTGCTGAATTTAGTTGCGATCGGGCAGCTTTACTGGCGATTCAAGATCCCAAAGTAGTGATGTCCATTTTAATGAAATTAACAGGTGGATCACCTACCCTTGCCCCTCAACTTAACCTAGACGCATTTATAGAGCAAGCGAGGGACTATGATGCAGTAGAAAACACGGAATTGGGAGAAATGCTGAAAACTGCTCATAGTGAGCAGTTAACCCATCCCCTTCCTGTCTTGCGTGCCAGAGAAATTGATCGCTGGGCTAGTTCTACCCAATATGGGGACTTGTTACATCGTCGCCAAAAGCAGTATAATCAGAAAGAACAGTCCACGGGTGGATGGCGAAATTGGTAGACGCACCGCACTCAAACTGCGGCGGCTTCGGTCATGCGAGTTCGAGTCTCGCTCTGCCCACTTAATACTAATACTAGAAAGTTTTTGTACTAATTGTGCAACATCCTGTGCAGTAACTTTACATTTCCTCTTTACCTAGTGAACTGACTCAATTAAATAAAATGAGGCAATAGATTGTGCATTAAATCATAGAATTAATGGGCGAAGCCCATCCTATAACCATGCACTATTTTCAACCTAGATGCAGTTTATGAGTCTATCGGAGAGGAAAATTTCAAAAATAAAAAGAGAAGCTTATCAATTTCCCAAAATGTTCACTATTCATTTGTTAGAAAATCTAAGGTCCCAACTGTCACCCCTGCGGCGTTACCTTGAGTTCCTACCAAAGGAATGGCAACAGTTGCTGTAATTACAGCAAAGTTTAAAAGATAATTTTTCATGGCGTTAGTCAATTTGGATCAATGAATTAAATTGGATTTAGCTCAATCTAGCTGGCATAATTCTAGTCTTTTCCTCAAGCCATCAGCCTTTTTAAAAATCTTTTTTAATATTTGAAATTGGCTAAATTTGGATTTTAAAATAATGTTTTGAAGGGTTTAGAGTTTTTTAATTGTATAACCCTACGTTCAATCAATATTTTAATTCTTCATTCTAAATTCTTCATTCTAAATTCTTAGGTGTGAGGGCTTAATGTGTATTGTTAAGCTCTTTTTTAATGAGAGGAAAATTATGCCAATAACACCGCCCTGCAATGAATTGACAGGGCTAATAAGTATCGTTATCTAAAGATAACTATCTGAAAAACTCTAGTTCAATTTATTGAACGTTAACTATTAGCCGTGAAATTCATTTCACGGTGAGTGTTGGGAGAAGTACAAGATAAGCTGTTTTCATGGAATACAGGCAAGATGCCCATACCACA
>JBFRWQ010000586.1:0-2742 GCA_051439665.1 Microcystaceae cyanobacterium
GACCAATGGCTACTTTACGACCGATAAGATTATGGGGAGTATTGTGGAGAGTAGTGGCATCAATGCCGTTCTTGGTAATCGAACTCTCAAGGCCGTAGGTTGGGGTAATCCAGAGAGTTGTTAGTAAGCCCCCCCATAGCCAGTGGGAAAAATTGGTCATGGTATTAAATCTGTCAATCTGTTTTTTTCCATTATAGATGCTCAACAATTAAGGAAAGCTCTGTCTAAAATTAAAGATCCTCAACTAGCATAGTCAATAAGTTTCTCAATGGAAAACCTGTCGCATCGGTTAATGCTGAGGCAATTTGCGATCAATTAGAGGTTGATCTCAAAGAGGTCATCTTGTTTCCTGAAACTGATTTGTTATTCCTTGACATGATTTATGTTCAAGGGGGGACATTCTGGATGGGAACGGATGATCAAGAAATCGAAAGATTGTGTAAAAAGTTTAATAGGGATGGGTTTCGACAGGAAAAACCCCAACATCAAGTGACTGTTCCTGATTTTTTGATGAGTAAATATCCCATCACTCAAGCGCAATGGAAGGTTATTGCTGAATTAGAACCTGTTGAACGAAAACTTGAGCTAAATCCTTCAAAGTTTAAAGATAAACCTGATAGTGATAATAGACCTGTAGAAGGAGTGAGTTGGTACGATGCAGTGGAATTTTGTCGTCGTTTATCACGGGAAACAGGAAAGGATTATCGCTTACCCACAGAGTCTGAATGGGAATACGCTTGCAGAAGTCAGAAAGAAGAAGGAAATGTAGGGGCGCAAGGTTTGCGCCCAACCAGCAGCGAATTAACCCTTTTGTCCAAAGTCCAATACAATAAAAGTTGTCCGATTATTTTTATTTCCCAAAATGAATCAAAAAACAAGATATCTTAAGGAAATAACATTTGAATTTGCTTTAATTTTAATTATAATTTCTACAGTCAAGAAAAGACGGTGCAGGAATAAATTATCTAGAGTTCTCTCATTCAAAAAAACTGAATAAATTATCATCATCAGCAAAAAATTCATAATTCATAATTCATAATTCATAGATTTTGAGGTCTTTCCCTGTCATAGCTTCCATCTTCTTCTTGAGGCGCACCCATAACAAACTCTCCTGCTGGAATGAGGATCATTTGTAGAGGAATTTCTAAAGATTCATTGTTCAGACTCTCAGTAAAATATCTAACTTGTTATTCTCGCCTGACAAGGTTTAATTTAGACATATTTTAATCATTTATTTCCTTAAACACTCAGAATTTTGATCATTCAGAAGGTGAAAAGGAGAAAGTTTCGGTTAATTTACCTACTAAGCTCTCCTTATTCTTAGTTTACCCTGTTTGTAGAAACTTTGTGACTAAGAGCGAAAGCGCCGATTAATTCCGCCTATTAAACCTAAAATTCCTAATAAGAATAAACCCTTAATTCCCGAAGCTTCAGGGACTTGAACAGAAGTAATGGTCACTCTAGCCACTCCATTAGGATAAAGATTGGTATCATTAAAATTAAGGGGAGAAAAATCAAAACCGCCAGGTTGATTATCAAAATCATCAAAAGGAGCAGTAGCAGTGACATTAGCCACTACGCCATTTTCATTGGCACCTTGCTGAGGACCCGTTTGACCACCTGATAATCCAAATAAGACATTTCCTGCTGAAGTATTAAAATCATTAACTTCCGTTCCTGCATCATTAATCGTTGTCCCGATATTAAAGACAATTGACTCCCCAATCGTATTAAATAAACTAGATACATCAATCTCTGTGGGATTTCCATTAGCGATAAAATAATCATTGGAGGGTAAAATCATTGACGCATAAGAAAAGAACTGATTGGAACTATCTTCAGTAACAGTAAACAACTGAGAAGCGCTTTGTCCTGGTGCAATAGGGGCGGAACCGACTCTGCCCTGAACTCTTGTTCCCACTTGTGCAAAACCAGCATCAGCAGAAGACAGAGTAGCGCTGAGGGGCGTACCACCACTATTATCAATATAAGTGCGATTCTTGGCAAAATCATCCTCAAATTGAAGATTATTACCATCTTCTGCCAGAAGTTCTAACCCTAATTGAGATGATAGCCCCCCATTATAACTATCAAAACTACCGTTATGAAAACCAACCCAAACAGGGGTAAAACGAACACCTGATTGAGGAGCAAGATTTTCAATAGTGACTTGAAAAACCGCCGCTTGTGCAGAAGGAGCAAAAGCAATGATTCCTGAAGCAGCGAGGAGATAAGCTAATTTATTCATGGTGGATTAACCTAGAAAACTTATTGAATCTCCATCACTTTAAACAGATTATCTGAAAAACACCTTCAAGAAGTCTGAGAATTTTAATAGATATTATTCAGCTTATTCTCATATAAAATCCTCACTGGCCTATTTTACCGAAAATGGGGGAAGAGGAATGGCTGTTGTTGGGCTTTAGCCCCATGATACCAAATCCGACTTATAAAACCTAGTTTTGGTAGAGATGGGGAAGAGGGGGGAATGTGGGGAGAGGGGGGAGTGTGGGGAGAGGGGGGAGATTCTTGCTCAGAGAGTGATAACTGGGTTTTGTTAACCGGATTTGGTATGACAACCTCATTCTATGATTCAATGGGCAACGCCCATCATTCAACCATGCACTATTCTAGCTGTGTTAGTCCACTACGGTTTCAATAATTAGTATATTTTATTCTATAAAACTAACCTGCTAAATTCTCAACCAATTAAAAATATCTTGACTGGTTAACTGCCAATCA
>JBFRWQ010000587.1:0-6923 GCA_051439665.1 Microcystaceae cyanobacterium
GGTTGAATAACACCATAACCCCCATGATTGCGCATATAAATGACATTGATTTCATCGGTTTCTTTGTTACGGAACATATAAAAATCATGATCCACTAATTGAAGTTGTTCGAGCGCTTCATCTAGGGTCATGGGAGGCATGGTAAAATACTTCATCCGCACCACTTCTGAGGGAAGTTCGGGGGTGCGATCGCCAATTAAACTATTGGGCAGTACAGAAGTATCTTCTAAGGATTCAGCGACAATTGAGCGGGCGGATTTTTTATGAGATTGACGTTCTTTATACTTACGAAGCTGTCGGGCAATTTTATCGGAAACCAGATCAATGCTTGCATAGAGATTTTCACTTCCTTCTTGGGCACGAATCACTGCTCCATTGGCATAAACCGTCACTTCTGCTTTGTGTTTATTAGATACTCGTGCATTGCGAGCCACAGATAAATGAACATCTACTTTAGTCGTTAAACTGTGAAAGTGTTTAACCGCTTTCTCTAGTTTTTGCTCGACATAATCGTGGATCGCTTCGGTAACTGAAATGTTGTTTCCTTGAATTAAAAGCTTCATCTTGAACACTCCATTAGGTCGCTGACAGTAATAAAAATTTGACAAAAATAATAGATAAGCTGAATGGCAAAGAGAAACAGATTAACAACCTGTTTAGGCTAACTCACTCCCTTTTTTGAGAGCGCTTTTTCTTTTCCCTTTTGATATTAAGCTTTCTTGGGGATCACAATGGAGTTGACTTTCGTTTTTTCTTCATTTGGTTGAGCTTCCTCTAAATTGTAGTCAGGTGAAGGAACTGAGGACAGAAGTGTATTCCCTTGACATAACCTAACGATGGGAAAATCACTACATCGTCCTTGGTTGTACTCTCACTTATGAACTCTCTCTATTCCTATTATAAGCTATTTTTCCTTGATCCCCCATGAGATTTTATCTTAATAACTTGTTTCTTAACTCATGGAAAATGCAGACATCTCCATCGAAACTTACCTCGAATCTCTCGTAAATTACGGACAAAAGAATCAAGCTAAATGTAGATCAACAAGTTAAAATTGGGGAGGGGAAAAAATGACCTCCTGAACATGGATTTGATATTTTTAGATTAGCACTTTGTATCCTCGAAAACATCCACTTTCAATTTCTTTTTATTTTCCTTCGCATCTTGTTACATTTCTTAATGGGATCACTGATTATTTTTACTCAAAATAGTTATGCAACTGACACAAAAATCTCAAAAACGATGCTGTCTAGTAGAAAAATTAGGTATTATTTCTTATCAAGCAGCTTGGGACTATCAGCGATCGCTAGTACAGCAGCAACAGCAAGATCAGACGGAGTGCGATCGCTTATTACTCCTAGAACATCCTCCCGTTTATACATTAGGGACGGGTGCGGATCAGCGCTTTGTCAAATTTGATCCCACGAACTCTCCTTTTGAAATTCATCGCATTGAACGAGGGGGAGAAGTTACCTATCATTGTCCTGGCCAAATTGTTGGCTATCCTATTCTCAATCTACGGTACTATCAACAGGATTTACATTGGTATCTACGACAATTAGAGGAGGTGATTATTCAAGTTTTAGTGAGATATAACTTAAAAGGAGAGAGAATTACTGGATTAACAGGAGTATGGATTGATGGGATAAAAGTAGCAGCGATTGGGATTAAAGTTAGTCGTTGGATTACGATGCACGGTTTTGCGTTGAATGTCTGTCCTGATTTAGCAGGATTTCGCTATATTGTCCCCTGTGGGATTGAGGATAAACCAGTGGGAAGTTTAGCGCAGTTTTGCCCGAATATTGAGCTTAACCAAGTTTATCAGGATTTGATAAGCGCTTTTGCTCAAGTGTTTCAGGTTAGTGTAAGGTAGAACAAGCTTCTAGCTTGTGACAGGCAAGATGCCTGTCCTACTATTAAACTATATAACCAGACTAATTACTGAATTTAGCTGCATATCCTATTGATTTGTTCAATAAACCTTCTTAAGTCTTTTTGATATTCAGCTTCTAAGTTTTCTTCTATTTTCACGACTTGCTCTAGGTTTAATTCTCGGATTTCAAACCAAGGTCGTTTTAATAATGAATTTAATTGAATATATGTTTTGGTCTGTGTCCCTCTAATTTTCAATTCTTTTGTTTGATCATCATAATTAAGCTCTGAGTTAGTTTGGATAAGCTGTTTTAGTAAAATTGGCTGATCACTAAGCTCGTTTAACTCTCCTTTAAGTAGATTATCTTGCTCATCATAATCATATCCTAATACTTCCAGTTCCTCAAACAACTCATCAGGTGACGAATGATAAACTAAGCTATAACTCTCGTCTCTTTCCCTGATGAGATATTGGTTGTTCCTCAATAACCATAAAGCATAGAATTTAGGACTTTGGTTAAAACTAACCAGTTGATAGGAGTTGATATTTGCTAGACTTATAAAATTTAGGACATCTTCATCTGATAGAGATTTGGGTAAACATTGAGGGATTTCTTGAAAGCGCTCTAAGTTAAATATCGCTCCTGTTTTACTTTTTATAAAATTAACTAACGCCTGTCGGAACTCCTTGGTACTATAAAAAATACTGGGCATTAGATCAAGGTAATCAATTCGTCGGGCTGCTTGAATCTCTAATGTTTGATACTGTTCTATGGCTTCGGATAACTTAGTATAGGAACTATGAATTTTACTATGATATACTTCCATATATTCATCATTATATCCAAATAGCTGACTTTTAATGACATATATCGGTAAATTCATCGCTTTAGTTGTGTTAAAATAGATTGCTTGAATTCCTTATTATAACTAGATTTTATCAGTCGGGTTTGGTATTATTTTAGGCAAAAGTTAAGCTTAATAGAGAAAAAGATAGCGTGGTACAGGCATCCTGCCTGTCACTCTCTCTGCAAACTGATCTAAAATAGTCGGTTTTTCTGTTCCCCTATCTAAAGATAACTAATTCATCAATCATAGTTAATTTTAATGAACGTCCCTTATTAGCCTTGAAATTCATTACGAGGCGGTTGATAATGGTGTGTTTATTTAACCTGCCTGGCAATAATTTGCCATTAGAATAGGTTAAGGACATAGCAATGCTATGCCCCTACACTTAATTATCTAAAATGGTTCTTACACCGTCTGCGGTTGCTGTTGAGGTTGGAAAAGGAAGAGGTTATAAACCACATTACGACGAATATCAATCATCATTTCCAAGAACATTTCATATCCCTCTTGTTTATATTCAATTAAGGGATCTTTTTGTCCATAACCCCGTAACCCAATCGAATCACGCAGCGCATCCATTGATTGTAAATGCTCTCGCCATAATGTATCAATTTGGGTCAGAATAAAGTACCGTTCCGCTTCACGCATTAATCCAGGTCGTGACTTGTCAACTTGCGCCTCCTTAATATCATAGGCTTTGCGCACCTCTTCATGAAGGAAGGTTTTGATTTCAGTGACCGTCATATCGTTAATGTCTTCAATGGTCACATCTTCGAGTAAATAAACGAATTCCTTAGACTTAGAAATTAAACCATCTAAATCCCACTCTTCAGGGGGTAATTCAGGATTAACATAAGCATCGACAATCTCATCCATTGTCCGTTCCGCATATTGTAACACCTGTTCTTTAAGGTCTAACCCTTCTAAGACTCGACGGCGCTCTGCATAGATAGCACGGCGCTGGTTATTCATTACCTCGTCATATTCAAAAACCTGTTTCCGAGTATCATAATAGAAGGTTTCTACCTTTTTCTGCGCCCCTTCCAAGGAACGAGTCAGCATTTTTGACTCAATGGGCATATCTTCCTCAACCCGAAAGGCATTCATTAGTCCTGCTACTCTGTCACCGCCAAAAATGCGCAGTAAATTATCCTCCAAACTGAGGAAGAAACGGGTTGAGCCTGGGTCCCCTTGTCGTCCTGCCCGTCCTCGTAACTGGTTATCAATACGGCGAGATTCGTGGCGCTCTGTGCCAATAACGTGTAAGCCTCCTAAAGAAACCACTTCTTCATGTTCTTTACCCGTCAGCGCTTCATATTCCCCTCGAATGGCTTTATAAACTTCCCGTAATTTTTGAATCACAGGGTCATCAGTGGGTGCATTTTCTGAAGCAATCGCCACTTTTTCATCGGCTTCGAGTTCGGTTAAGCTTTGTTGTCCATAGGTATCAACCGCTAATTTAACCGTGTCTTTTAATAAATTTTCCGTCTCTGAGGTTAAGATTGTGGGGAAAATATCGGGGGATGCTTTCCAGGTTTTAACCTTCTTCCCACCACCGAAACCTTGTGGCCGACTGCGGCCACCCACACCAGGAACACTTGCCACTAATTCGTCTTCTTGGGGTTGGACAATTTTCGGCATTAAATACTCACGAATCTTTAAACGTGCCATATAATCGGAGTTTCCACCTAAGATAATATCCGTTCCTCGGCCTGCCATATTGGTTGCAATGGTAACAGCGCCTTTTCGTCCTGCTTGGGCAACAATTTCTGATTCCCGTTCGACGTTTTCTGGTTTAGCATTGAGAATATTGTATTCAATGCTCATTTTATGCAACTCATTGGCTATAATTTCTGATTTTTCTACGCTAGTTGTGCCAATCAGAATAGGACGACCCAATTTGTGCAGTTCTTCACATTCACCAGAAACAGCTTTCCATTTAGCTAATTCATTTTTATACACCACATCCGACAAATCATCCCGTTGAGAAGGACGGTTAGTGGGAATAATAGTAACTTGCAGGTTATAGACTTTTTCTAATTCGGTTTCTTCTGTTTTTGCCGTTCCTGTCATCCCTGATAATTTAGGATACAAGAGGAAAAAGTTTTGATAGGTGATAGAAGCGAGGGTTTGGGTTTCTTTTTGAATGGGAACTCTTTCTTTGGCTTCAATGGCTTGGTGTATCCCGTCACTCCAACGACGACCTGGAAGAACACGCCCCGTAAATTCATCAACGATGACTACTTCTTCATTACGAACAATATAATTTACATCTTTTTGGAATAATTCCTTGGCTTTAATGGCGTTAATAATATAATGCGCCCAAGGATTTTCGGGGTCGTATAAATCACTGACGTTTAACAGTTGTTCTGCTTTATCATAGCCGTTATCTTCCCCATAGTCCGTTAAAATAACGTTACGGGCTTTTTCGTCAACCTCATAGTGGGTTTCGGTTTCTAAGGCTTGAACAATTTCTGCCGCCTTCATGTATTTTTCCGTTGGGCGCTCGATTTGTCCCGAAATAATCAGAGGAGTACGGGCTTCATCAATTAGAACTGAGTCAACTTCGTCAATCACACAGAAATTAAACGGGCGCTGTACCACTTCTTGCATAGCAGAAGCCATATTATCCCGTAAATAGTCAAATCCTAGTTCACTGTTAGTCGTGTAGGTAATATCGCAGCCATAGTTCTTTTTCCGTTCTTCTGGAGTCATTCCGGACTGAATTAACCCCACAGTTAACCCTAAAAAGCGGTGAACCTGTCCCATCCATTCTGCGTCACGACGGGCTAGGTAGTCGTTAACGGTAACAATATGAACCCCTTTACCTGTGAGTCCATTAAGATAAGCAGGAAGGGTAGAAACGAGGGTTTTTCCTTCCCCTGTCTTCATTTCAGCAATTTGGCCTTTGTGAAGTACCATTCCCCCTAGTAGCTGTACATCAAAGTGACGCATTCCTAAAACACGGATAGAGGCTTCTCTGACGACGGCAAAAGCTTCTGGTAAGATTTCATCGAGGATTTCTTCGGTTTCGTCATAATTATCTGCTTTATCTAAGAGTTCCCTAAAGGCGACAGTTTTTTGTTTCAGTTCCTCATCGGATAATTTTTTGATATCTTCTTCTAAGAGATTGATTTCTGTAACCAAGGGTTGAAATTTCTTGATTTTTCGGGCATTGGGGTCGCCAAATAACGCTTTTAACATAGTAATTCTGCTTTACTTCGATTTAACTAAATTAGTGGTTGTGTTTCCCCTAAAGAGAATTTTTAGGATAGGAAGCTTAATTAACTTATTGTATCTTAACGTTTGTGTCTGGTGAACAGGTTAGAGTAACCAGTCATCATAATGGCTCTCCTGAGATGAGGGTGAAGAACGTATAAAAGAATACATTTGATAGTGTATAGTTAATTGCCCGTCGTGTTTCCTCGTGATTGATGGGCGCTGTTATAATTGTAGGATGGGCTTTGCCCATACTTAAGTCAAATTATTGGGTAATAGCCAATGCTTGAAAAAGTAGCAATTTTCTTAGATGTTGAAAATTTGGCTCATTGGCTAAAATTAGACGGAGGCGAAACCCTGCTTGAACGCTCCAGTGAATTAGGTCGTGTTGTAGTGCGTAGAGCTTATGGAGATTTTAGTCTACCATCTGTTAGTAAACGACAGTCTGAATTAAATTTACTAGGATTTGAATTTGTTCATGTTTATCATCCAGTGAAAGGGAAAAACTCAGCCGATATTCAAATTGTTGTGGATGTGATGGAATATTTATCGAGAGTTCCAGACCTTCAATGGTTTGTTTTAGCGACAGGAGATGCAGACTTTTCTCCTTTATTTAGAAGACTACGAGAATTAGGTAAGTCAGTAGTTGGCATTGGACCTACTTCAAAATTAAGCGAGGTCGTCAAAAAATCTTGTAACCGTTTTATTTATACAGACATCAATACCAACTATTCAAAATCGAATAAGGAGAAAAAAGAAATCAGGGAATCTTATTTAGAATTAATCGAAAAAATCCTGAACCGTACTCCCGAAGAAATAACATTATCCATGTTAAAAACCTCTATTCTAGAAATAGATCCCTCATTTGATGAACGTTTAGCAGGATATTCTAAATTTCTTTCTTTTTTGAAAAGTGCGCCTGATCTGATTGAGCTTAGATTGGATAAAAAACAAACGACTTGGTTTGCTAAGTCTGTAGAAGA
>JBFRWQ010000588.1:0-3842 GCA_051439665.1 Microcystaceae cyanobacterium
TAGTTCGGAAACCCGTACTAACAAGGGAGTTGCAAGAGGTATCCTTCGTTCGCTAAATTAGCACTCGGAAGGTGAGAGTGCTAACTCGCCCCATACCTAACTAAACGGAGGATCAAAAAATATGCCCGCCATTAGCATTAATGTCTCTACCCTTAAGCCTTTAGGCGATCGCGTTTTCGTCAAAGTTAGCCAAGCTGAAGAAAAAACCGCAGGGGGTATCTTATTACCCGATACTGCTAAAGAAAAGCCCCAAGTCGGTGAAGTGGTTGCAGTCGGTCCTGGTAAACGCAATGATGATGGTACTCGCTCTGCTCTTGATATTGGGGTTGGCGATCAAGTGCTTTACTCCAAATACGCAGGAACCGATATTAAACTCGGTGGCGATGATTTTGTCTTACTCTCCGAAAAAGACATTCTTGCTACAGTTGCTTAATTTCCCAAAAAGTCTTTAATCCCAGTAAACTCTATCCTTTTGAGCTATAAGGCAAAAAAACATGGCTAAATCGATCATCTACAACGACGATGCCCGTCGTGCCCTTGAAAAAGGTATTGACATTCTTGCAGAGTCTGTCGCTGTTACCCTTGGTCCCAAAGGACGTAACGTGGTCCTTGAGAAAAAATTTGGTGCCCCTCAAATTATTAATGATGGGGTCACCATTGCTAAAGAAATTGAATTAGAAGATCACATTGAAAATACAGGAGTTTCCTTGATTCGTCAAGCAGCTTCTAAAACCAATGATGTAGCAGGGGACGGAACAACCACTGCAACAGTTCTCGCCCACGCAATTGTTAAAGAAGGCTTACGCAACGTCGCCGCAGGCGCTAACCCCATCGCCCTCAAACGAGGAATCGATAAAGCCACTGAATTCTTAGTAGAGAAAATCGCAGAACAGGCTAAACCGGTAGAAGATTCTAAATCGATTGCCCAAGTTGGTACAATTTCTGCTGGTAATGACGAAGAAGTGGGTCAAATGATCGCTGATGCGATGGATAAGGTGGGTAAAGAAGGGGTTATCTCTCTTGAAGAAGGGAAATCCATGACCACCGAGTTAGAAATCACTGAAGGGATGCGTTTTGATAAGGGTTATATCTCCCCCTATTTCGTCACCGACGCAGAACGGATGGAAGTGGTTTATGACGAACCCATGATCTTGATTACCGATAAAAAAATCACCTTGGTACAAGATTTAGTGCCTATTCTAGAGCAAGTGGCTCGTCAAGGTAAGCCTCTTGTGATTATCGCTGAAGACATCGAAAAAGAAGCGCTTGCTACCCTTGTTGTCAACCGCCTACGGGGTGTATTAAATGTGGCTGCTCTTAAAGCCCCTGGTTTTGGCGATCGCCGTAAACAAATGCTAGAAGACATTGCGGTTTTAACCAACGGTCAAGTGATCAGCGAAGATGCAGGTCTAAAATTAGAAAGTACCCAAGCTGATAGCTTAGGAACTGCTCGTCGCATGACTATTACCAAAGACAACACCACCATTGTTGCAGAAGGTAACGAAGAAGCTGTTAAAGCTCGTTGTGATCAAATTCGCCGTCAAATCGACGAAACTGAATCCTCCTACGACAAAGAGAAATTACAAGAACGGTTAGCCAAACTGTCTGGTGGGGTTGCTGTCGTCAAAGTAGGCGCTGCCACTGAAACCGAAATGAAAGATCGTAAGCTCCGTTTAGAAGATGCGATCAATGCAACCAAAGCAGCCGTAGAAGAAGGAATTGTGCCTGGTGGTGGAACAACCCTCGCTCATCTTGCGCCTCAAATCCAAGAGTGGGCAAATAGCACTCTTACGGCTGAAGAATTGACAGGCGCTTCTATTGTCGCCCGTGCTTTACTTGCTCCTTTACAACGGATTGCTGAAAATGCAGGACAAAATGGAGCAGTTGTGGCTGAACGAGTCAAAGAAAAAGACTTTAACACTGGATTTAACGCTGCTACTAACGAATATGCTGATATGTTAGCTGTTGGTGTGGTTGATCCTGCTAAAGTAACCCGTTCAGCGCTACAAAATGCAGCTTCTATTGCAGGGATGGTATTAACGACTGAATGTATTGTTGTTGATAAGCCCGAAAAAGATAAAGCGTCCGCAGGTGCAGGTGCAGGTGATTTTGACTACTAAGGTCTAAATTACTCAATTTTTGCAAGGATGGGGTCAGTTACACCCCATCTTTGTCTTTGGGTTACATTTATCTTGTAGGGGCGCAAGGCTTGCACCCACAGACATAGACTTAAAGTTTACTAAGTCTCTTGTTCAGAATATTGAATTGTTGTTTGATCGAGAATATCTAGTACTGTATGGTGAATATCATCTTTAAATTTATCAATTTGTTTTTTATCTACGCACCTATAGTCTGAGTGAGCAGCTAAATTACCAACATCTTTGACGATTTCCAGACAAGCTTTGGTCTTTTTATGCAATGTTATATAATTTCGGTTCTTTGCTTTGTTAATGAGAACACTAAATCTTTGGTATCTATCTCCATTACTATTATTATCAATAATATCTTGTTCAGATCCTTGATCAATAAGCGCTCTAATTAAGATAATTTCTAAAATTCTACGGCATAATAAAGAACAAGAGTTAAATAATTCTGCTGCGTAAGTTTGATTAGCTTCATTAATTAATTGTGGTAAGACTCTATTTAAAGGACTGTTATCATTAATAGTCAACTGTTTAATTAAATATTCAGGGATTTTTATTGTAGGTTTTACATCAATATATGACGAGAAAGTCTTATTCAAATTATATTTATCAATTAGTTTAATAGAATACCTTTGTTTGGTAGGATCGTAACTCCACAACTTTCCTTCATTCTGATTTATGATCTGATCAATTTTATTATTTCTATAATCATCATAATTTATCAAGCCTATTTTCCTTAGAAACTCTTTTATTTCATTAATTTTCATGCCATTTTCCATATCTTCGCAATGGTAATTATACCATAGCAAAGATACAATAATATAATCAATAGCACTAGAACTACTGCGTACTACTTGATAATAATTGATTATAAAATCCTCTAACTGAGAAGCTTTAAGATTAAATGAGAGACTATGAGAGTTTGAAGTCATAAATCAAATTGTAGATTTTGTGTGTCTTGACAAGATAGTTAACTACAGACTTGTAAACTTTAATTATTCAAGTATTGCAATCTTCCTATAATATTATAGCTTTTTTTGAGACTGAAGCATTGACAAGCAACTCATCTTAATTTAGGATAATTAGGATTTAGATAGTATTAAATCTATCAAAGCATCATTGAGACATTATCTTATGGAACTTTCTGAACCAACAAAACACTCTAGTTATATAGAAAAGATTAACGAGATATTGCAGCCTAAGATTGATGACTCTCTACCAACTGTCATCGATTTATTTTCAGGATGTGGAGGGTTAAGTTTAGGCTTTGAAGCACAAGGATTTTTAACCCAAGGATGGGAAGTTAATCAGGATGCTTGTCAGTCTTATAATCAAAATTTAAAGGGAAATTGTTCCCCATCAAATCTCAGTTTAGAAAGCCGATTTTATCCCTGTCAAATTCTCATTGGTGGACCGCCTTGTCAACCCTTTAGTGTAGGAGGTAAACAAAAAGGATTAAAAGATAAACGAGATGGATTTCCAATTTTTATTAATGGAATTCGAGACAGTCAACCTGATTTAATTTTAATTGAAAATGTTAGAGGTTTATTTTATAAGAATAAATTTATTAACAAGCATTGGTATTAATCTTGAACGTTTGTTAAATAGCATTGAAATGCCAGACGTTATTTTATATCGAAGTAATAAAAATGTTCTAGCTATTATTGAAGCCGTTAAAACAGGTGGAGAAATTAATGT
>JBFRWQ010000589.1:0-8307 GCA_051439665.1 Microcystaceae cyanobacterium
GTATTATCGGATTAACAGGGGGAATTGGTACAGGAAAGAGTACCGTTGCTCAGTATTTAGAGGAACATTACAACTTACCGATTTTAGATGCTGATATTTTAGCTAGGGAAGCAGTTAATACAGACTCACCGATTTTACAGCAGATTCTTAAGCGCTATGGCCGAGACATTTGTTTAGAGAATGGGGGGTTAAATCGACAGAAGCTAGGAGAGATTATTTTCCAAGATACTAAGGAAAAAGAGTGGTTAGAGGGACAAATTCATCCCTTTGTTAGACAAAAATTAGAAGAAGGTATTAAATATTGCTCTGAAAATACAATTATTTTAGTGATTCCTCTATTATTTGAAGCAAAGATGACCGATTTAGTCACTGAAATTTGGGTCGTAACCTGTCCTTTGGAGATACAGATACAGCGCTTGATGCAGCGTAACTCTTTAAGCCAAACACAAGCCATATCTCGCATTAATAGCCAGATGTCTTTAGCAGAGAAAGTACAAATGGCTGACCAGGTTATTGATAATAAGGGTGATTTAAGCGCTTTGTGGTTAATGGTTGATCAAGCGCTAATCCGTGAGCATTCAAATTGAAGGTTTGTTATTCCTGAATTTCTGGTAATAAAGGAATGATGTATTCATTTAGAGTGGGTAAGTTAACTTGAATAACTGTCCAAACTTCCTCTAAATCTACTTCATCATATTTGTGACTAACAATATCCCTCATCCCTGCAATTTTTTTCCAAGGTATTGATGAATGTTCTTTTCTAAAGGCTGGTGATAGTCGCTTAGTTGCCTCACCAATAATCATAATTCGTCTTAATATGGCATCTTGTTTTTCTTGATTCTGCTCTAATTGTTCATAGGTGATGTTTCTGCTATACTGGAAGATGAGACCAATAGCTTGGTAGATATCGAGTAAAACTGCTAAATCATGCACGATAGATAACCTCTGCTGATTTCAGGATTTCTTGACGTTTTAGCCAATTATGACTTTTTTCAATGCTTGTTCTACTAATTAAATCAACTGAACGACTAAATAAGGCTTCTAATTGTTCTTTGAGTTCAAATTTTTCTAATAATCCTCTGGGTGCAGACGGTAAATAGGTAATCAGTAGATCTACATCACTTTGCTCAGAAAAATCTTCTCTTAAAATTGAACCAAAAACCGATAATTCTGCAATTAAATGATCCTCACAAAACTGCTTTAATTCAGTAGGATTAACTTGTAATCGTTGATAAATAGTTATCTGCGTCAAAGAATTAACCAACATGATTTTTAGTCAAAGAGTTATTAATCTGTTCATCCGTTACGCAATAAATTAATCGATGTTCATCATTAATTCTTCTTGACCAATAACCCGACATTTCATATTTCAACGGTTCAGGCTTTCCCAGTCCAGTGAACGGAGAACGTTCAATATCCTTAATCAAATTAACAATTTTACGATAAACTTTCTTATCTAAAGATGCCCATTGATTAAAATCTTCAAAAGCAGAAGACTCAAATAATATCTTTCTGGTCATTCTAGACTCTCCAAATTCACCACAACTAAATTTTCTCCTCTTTCAACATTTTGAATAGCTTTTAACAATCTTTCCTTATTCGCTTGAGACTGAAAAAGATAGCTGGTTTCATCAACCTCATAGACGACTATTTCAATTTCCTGATTGCTAAAAGTTGCTTTAAGTCCTTCTAAGAACTTTTCGTCTAAATCATTAGCATTGATTCTATAAGTAGCTTGCATCGTCAGTTCTCTAATAATTTATCCAGTTCATTATAACAAATAAAAACGGCTCTCCCGACATCATGGGTAATAATGTCTCAAAGAATACGTCTAGTTGTAGTTATAGTAGTTGTAGGGTGGGCAGCATTAGTTAATTCAATCTTACCAGACAGGGTTTTAAGGACTGCCCACCAAAGCTTGTTTGAACAAGGTGAGGGGATGGTGGGTAAAGTTTCGGGCTAATATCACATTTTATCCCTCTTCCACACCTTACCACTACCGTTCGCTATAGAAGCCTTATTACTAATTCACCAAATTAGCTGTGTGAGTCCACTAGGGGAAAATTGTATCTCAGACTGCACAATTTATTATTACTTAAGATGTATAATAAAATATGCTGAGAATCAAGTATCCAGTATAGAAATGTAAAGATTAAACAAAAGAAACTCTAAAGAAATATTTAGAAATATCAAAAAAAGACTTGATTTTTTACAAAACTACAGTTACATTGATTAGCGAAGCAAGATTAGGGTATGCAGTTCACAAGACTGCGTATTTCCTAACTTATCATTAACATCAAACTGAAACAAAACAAAAAGTTAACCCATACACGACATTATGAAAACTGCGAAAATCTTAGTAGCCCTAGTAACAGGCTCAATATCATCTCTTATCTTAACCACTGATGCTCAGGCATTTGTCATTGAGTCTTTTACTGATGCCCAAAGTCTGATGGATACATTGGCAGACGGTAATCCTAATGACACCGAGGAAGACCCTGTCAATCCCATCGGTGGTGGAACTTTTTTTGGTACTACAAGAGTATTTGAAGCTAACGTGACTCAGGCCAATGCTGGGTCTGAGCTTGAAGCAACAATTGACGCAGGAGGTAACGCAAACCTTAACATCAGCTCTGGAGTCAACATTCTGGGTGATGTGAGTCTTAACTACACTGGTGGTGGTCCTTTTGACATAACCGACGGAGGTGTTTCTGATGCCTTTGAATTTTTGTATGCAGGTAGTGACTTTCCAACTAATGCAACCATTACAGCAACTGACTCTCAGATGAATGTATCAACACTTAATTTCCAAACATTGCTACTAGCAATGATGGGAGAAACTCAGCTCATCCCATTAACTTCTTTTGTAGGAACGGCTGATTTGACTGATTTGACAATGCTTGATATAAACTTCGGTCTGACTGCTCCTAATACAGACTTACAAATTGGCTTTATAGAAACTGTTGATACCGATCCACCTACCCCTACTCCCGAACCTGCTACTCTCTTGGGTTTAGCTGCTTTCGGTCTTGCTGGTTTAGCTAGTCGTCGTCTTAAAAAATAGTTAATAGGATCTGCTAATTGCCGAATCCTATCAACATAAATATACTTTTTCATCCTGAGTGATGTGAGGGTGCGCTAGTAAAAAACTGCGCACTATTTTTGTATTAGGACTTAGGTAGATTAGTAGGTCTTGGAGCTAAAATACTAAAGAATTTCTTTGTGATCGATTGACTTTTACGAAAACTTGCGATTAGATAAGTTGTGTAAACAAGATGATCAACTTATGCGATCATTGCTCAGTCAGTAAATATAAGGAAAATAATGCTCTTTCTTCTCAAAGATTCCTTGAAAACTTTCGCTACCCTAGCCGCAGGTTCAGCCGCAGCTATTATAACTGTAGATGCTGCTCAAGCTGGTACTTTTATTCCTGTCGCAAGTATTGATCCTTTCACGACAACTCAAGCAGTTGGTAACGCTGATAATAGTAGCACCATTGGACCAGATACGAGTGGTGCGTTTACCAGTGATTTATTAGGTAACGTCACTCGAACCATTAGTGGTAACATCACGGGTGGTTCAACCTCCCCTGCTGGCAGTGTTTCAGCAGATTCTAACAGTAGTATTCCTGGACAATTTGCATTATCTAATGGGATTGGGAGACAGAGTGAAGTTAACGTCTCTTATGACTTTACTGGTCCAGTTGACTTTACAATGATGGGTAGCAGTGATAGTCTTGGTATCTCTATTACAGACAATGATTTACCAATGGACATCATTTTTAACTTTACAGATGCCGATGGAACAATGGGTTCTATTATGGTAGTATCTCCTGGGAGTATTCCCCCTGATCCGACCATGTTAACTTCTGCATTATTCAGTGATGTTACCTCATCTGGTGGAACTACCCCTGGACTAGATTTTTCTATGATTACTGATTTCAGCTTTGATGTTAACACACAAGCAGGATTCCCTTCTGCTGATATTAGCTTTGACTTCGTAGCTTCTGGTGTTAATGTTCCCGAACCAGGAACTCTTTTGGGTTTAGCGGCTTTCGGTATCGCTGGTTTAGCGAGTCGTCGTCTGAAAAAATAGTCAATAGAAATCCGTTTATTGCCAAATCCTATCAATAAATAGTATTTTTTGATTTTAAGTGATGTGAGAGTGCGCTGTTAACAAGTTCCGCACTATTTATAGTAATACGCAAAGCGTGTGAAGTAGGCTGTGACGGTTGTTTCAAGGATTTCTAAGATCAAATACGGGCATAGTCATATACCCGTAGGGGCATCGCACCGCAATGCCCCAATCCTAATAGTGTTAATTCAAATAAGAATGATACAATGCCGATCTGCCCCTCTCTCTTGTTGTTGTGATAGTGAGCAAGATGCTCACATTCCTATCTCTCAAACTTATTTAGAACGACTATAAATTAATTCCATTCAAACAAGACCGTTGGACCCATTAACAATAACATAGCAGCCACAACAAAAAGAATGATCAGAGGAAGCATCCAGCGCAACCAAACATCATAGGGAATACGTGCGATCGCTAGAACCCCCATTGTCACCCCACTGGTAGGAATCACCATATTACTGAGTCCATCACCGAATTGAAAAGCCAGAACAGCAGTTTGACGAGAAATGCCCAATAAATCGCTCAAGGGTGCCATAATAGGCATAGTGAGAGCAGCCTGTCCCGAACCAGAAGGAACAAAGAAATTTAACACCGACTGAAATAAAAACATAGCTTGGGCGCAGATAAAGCCTGGCATTCCATTAAGAGAACCAGCCACAAAATTAAGCATGGTATCAATAATCTTACCATCTTGGGCAATCACTAAAATACCTCGGCAAAAAGCCACAACTAAACAGGCGGCCATCATTTCTTTCGCTCCTGCCACAAAAGAATCTACAGTACTTTGTAAGGATAATCCACCCACTAAAGCGGAAATAATCCCTAAGCCAAAGAATAGAGCAGAAATCTCTGTAATGTACCATCCTTTTTGAGTTACGCCCCAGGCTAATAAAATCAATGCCCCTAAAAAGAGGAGCAAAATAATAATTCTATTAGAGGTAAGGCGTAATTCTCGCTGTTCAATATCATTGTCTGATGTTGTGTCCTCGGAATCATATAAAGGACTAACCGTCGGATCTTTTTCAAGACGACTTATATACCACATAATATAAGCGATCGCCATACCCGAAAAGATCGTCCACACAATTAAGCGGTAAGGCATACCACTAAAGAGAGGAATTTCGGCAATCCCTTGAGCTACTCCAATGGTAAAAGGATTCAAAAAAGCCCCTGCAAATCCAGCGCCCGCACCGACAAGGGGGATAGCAATTCCCACTAGGCGATCATATCCTAGAGATTTAGCAAGGGGAATAGTAATGAGAACAAAAACTAAGACTTCCTCACTCATACCAAAACTCCCCCCGGCAAAAGAAAAAGCCAGAATCAGTAAAGGAATGACAAACCACTTATAGAGGGGATTTTGCAGCGTAAAATTCACCAACTTGAGTAGGCCAGCATCCACCGCCCCTGTTGCATTAATCATCCCAAAAGCGCCCCCAATAAAGAAAATGAAAGCAATCACACCAACCGCCTCCTTAAACCCTAGATAGGGAGCAGAAAAGAAGCTGAGAATGCTTTGAGGGGAAGACTCAACCATTTGATAAGAACCAGGAACCACCACACTTCTACCATTGATCGTATCACGGGCAAATTCCCCAGCAGGAATAATCCAAGTTAGAACAATGGCCAATAGTAAAATACACGAAGCAATGACCAAAGTATCAGGTAATTTGAAGGATTTCATGATAATATGGCTATGTATAAGAAATTTTCCGTTACATTGTACCTCACAAGGATAAATAAAATTGTTATCTTTGACCCATCTTCAGGATATTTAAAGATTGGGGAAGAAGCACCGTTGTTGGGCTTTAGCCCCTCATAGCAAATCCGACTTATAAAACCTAGTTTTGGTAGAGATGGGGAAGAGGGGGGAGTGTGGGGAGAGGGGGGAGATTCTTGCCCAGAGAGTGATAACTGGGTTTTGTTAACCCGATTTGGTATGAACTATCATTATGAACAAATTTCAAGACTTAGATATTGTTGCCTTAACCGAAGATAGACAAACCACCCATTTTGAAACAGGAGAAACCATAACCTTATATAAAGGACAAGTCGGAACAATTGTCATGGAATATGATGGACAAGTCTTTGAAGTCGAATTTTCTAATAATGACGGAACAACCTACGCAATGGAAACCATTCCCACCCATCAATTAATGTTATTACATTACGAATTAATAGAAGCCATTGCCTAAAATTAAGCCTCTAATGGCTCAAAAGCCCCAATCATCGGATTAAACCCTACCTGAGACACCCCTACTGCCCCATCTCGGCTTTTCCCCCCATTAATCTGGTTCTTCAAGAGAAACGATCATCATTTTTCTGATATCAAGCGCCCAATGGTGCGATTTTCCTGAATAAAAGTTTCTTGAGCAATGCGCTGTATATCTTCTGAAGTCACTTGCTCAATTGCATCAACTTGCTGAAAGATATTGCGCCAATCTCCTGTTTTAACCTCATATTCCACCAAAGACCGTGCCATTCCCAAATTAGAATCCAAAGACCGCAAAATACTAGCACGAATTTGATTTTTGACCCGTTCTAATTCTTGATCAGAAACAGGTTCAGTTTTCAAGCGCTCGATTTCCTGACGAAATGCGGTTTCAACCTGTTCTAATGTGGCATTAGGGGCAGTTTGAGCATAAAATAACAGCATAGTTGGGTATTTATCCCCTGGAAACCCATTAAATCCCTGTGCAACTAAAGCCACTTTCTGCTCTTCTACCAATGACTGATATAACCGAGAGGTACGACCATTACTCATAATAGCGGTTAAGACCTCATAAATTCCATTATCAGGATGACTGACCGCAGGCCGATGATATCCTTCCAAATACCAAGGTTGAGAAGGAAATGTTACTGTTACCTCCCTGGGTTTATTTTGTTTGGGTTCAACTTGACTGACTTTAGGAGGAAGGGGTTGGGCTGAATAACGACCAAAATAGACTTGTGCGAGTTGTTTAACCTGTGTGGGGTTGACATCCCCTGCGATCGCAATGGTTAAATTATTAGGGGCATAATAAGCATTAAAGAAGGTTTCTACATCTTCCCGACTTAAATTAGCAATATCATCAGCATAACCAATCACAGGGCGCTTATAAGGATGTTCAGTAAAGGCTGTTCCCAGAAATGCTTCAACTAAGCGACCAACAGGAGAATTATCCGTTCTGGTGTGTCTTTCCTCGATGATAACCTGTTGTTCCTTGTAAAATTCCCGAAAGACTGGCTCAAGAAACCGTTCTGACTCTAGGGACATCCATAATTCTAGTTTATTGGACGGTAGGCTATAAAAATAGACAGTAAAATCAGCAGAAGTAGCTGCATTGAGGTTTTCTCCCCCTGCTTGTTCCACAATTTGGCCAAATTCATTTTGTTTAATTAATTTTGCCGCCTCAGCTTGAGTTTCGGCAAATTCTTGGCTTAATTGTGCCACTTTATCTGTTTTTCCTTCTGCTTTAGCGCTTTTAATTTGAGCAAACAATTGATCAGATTGTTCTAAAAGAAGCTTTTCAGCTTGATAATCCTTTGTTCCTATCTCTTTTGTTCCTTTAAAGGCTAAATGCTCTAAAAAATGAGCAACACCTGTTTTGCCATCTGGTTCATTTGCACCGCCAACATCCGCATAAGTTACAAAAGACACAACGGGTGCATCATGATTTTCTAAAACAATGAATTTAAGACCATTATCGAGGGTAAATTCTGTGACTCGTTCAATAAAACCATCTACATAGGGTTGTATAGACTGGGTAAGGTTTGCATTTGCGGTCTTGGCAAGGGCAGGATAAGGCGTTATCAGCCATCCTAAGAGAATAAAAGTGCAAGTAAAACGAAAAATAAACTTAAATGGTTGAAAATTCATTAATTTATTAGTTTAATTAACTTTTTTATCAAGAAACCGTAGATAAATTATGCAGGATAACAAACCCTACCTACGAGGTTTCTCTCCCGATCTTGTGGTGAAGAGTGTATTAAAATATAAAACAAACCTGCGATGGGTTACGGCACAAATTAAAAGTTATAAGGTTTTCCTATAAACTGTCCCTGTGCCTAACCCATCCTACGATCTATAAGTTTTGCTGATCACCATAGGTGCAGGAGAGCCAAAATCTAAGCTTTAACCAATACACCTGATTCTTTTTGCATTGGTAAAACATCCAAACAATCAGTATCAGC
>JBFRWQ010000590.1:0-4584 GCA_051439665.1 Microcystaceae cyanobacterium
TTACTAAACTGGTCATAAATAAATCGGGTCATCAGATCAAATGGGAGCGCTCTTGTTTAAACAGAGTAAGGATTGAAGATTATTCAACCCTGACTACGGTTATCTATTATCTAACCATGTTAATAAATCCGCTTCCGAATTAAAATCAAGTAGCGCTTCCCCTAAATTTTCTAAAGTATTAAGAGATAAACTGCGAACCTGTTGTTCTAAACTCGGAGAAATCGAACCAATGCGACGGTTAAGTTGACGCAAAATAAGATTACATTCCCCTTCCCGAATCGCTCTAGCACGATCTTGTTGATACAATGGAGCTAAACGCACAATAACCTCCCTGTCTTCTGAATCGACATCATTTTGAATAAACAAGTTCTGTTGTAAATTATATAACTGTTCTAAGATAATTGACTTCAATGGGTGATCATTTCTCAAAGATTTCACTTCGCTAATTGCATTGGCTTGTACCTTTCCTCTACCTAATAATCTTAATAATAAGGTTTCAGGAGTGACAGGTAACTGATGAATAACCACCAGTCCCATTCTCAATAGTTCTCCACACAAATAAACCCCATCCCCTAACTCTGGTGTCATTTTACCTTCAAATCCTCTGATAATTCTCTGACTAGCCGTTGGTGTTAAAAGCCAAAGATAGGGTAAATTTGCTTCAGTAAATGATTGTTTATTGCGTTTAAATTCTCTAATCATTTCTGCTTCCACAGTGAATGATTTAGTTAAACAAGCTCTAATTTGGGAAGGAGTCACAGGATTGCGATAAGGTTCAAATAAACACCAACGATTTGCTAGTTTTCCCAATAATCCTAACTCATCAGGTAACTGAGGGACAGAAGGAGAAAAACAGACATCAATTTCTAGTCTTTCTGAGGCGACTATTTGATTAGCTGTCACTTTACCATAAGGTAATAATAGCTCATCTAAATAGTCTTTGCTAAACTGGTCATAAATAAATCGGGTCATTGGTTAGTTAATAATTATTTTGTGTGGGAAAAGCACATAAATTTATTATTAGTTTCACAAGCTTATAAGGCTTTGCCCACCCTACGTTTTTCAGAAACTGGTCACTGAAATAACCTGCTCCTAATCAGTTATTCATCCCATCTTCTGAGGATTGATAATTAATCGTCATAAATTGATCAGACTGAGGAGAAACCATCGCAATTTGATGATAAGGAATACCTAATGCAATGTTCTCCTTTTCAAAAGCTTGTTTCAAGCGCCGTCGATATTCTCGCCCTACTCCCCACTGTTCTTTAGGTAAGGTTTTAACAATCATACGAAGCAGAACTCCTTCATAAGAAACATCATCAACCCCTAAAACTTCGGCAGGTTTAAGACATTTTTCAGCCCATTCAGGTTCACTTTGCATTTTCTGGGCTACCTCATCCATCACTCTGATCGCCTTATCAACATCTTCATTCCAAGCAATCTTAATCGTAAAATTAACCTGTGACCAATTTTTCGTAAAGTTAGTGACTGATTCAATTTTTCGGTTAGGAATAGAAATTAAATGACCATCAATATTCCGCAAAGCCGTAGTAAATAAATTCATATCTTCCACACCTCCTCCTAAATTGCCTCCCACATTAATCACATCACCAATAGCATAGCGATCATTGAGTAAGATTAACATTCCATTGAGCAAATCTTCCAAAAGACTACGGGAAAGGAAGGCTACAGCAACAGCAAAGACTCCAGCGCTGGCTAAAACGGCAGGATTGATCCCTAAAATCCATATTGTTGCATAAAGACCAATAAAAGTTGACACAAAGGTGGTGGCACTTTTAGCAGTTTTAGAATAGGTATCTACTCTGAGGCCATAGCGATTAGAGGTTGGATCACTAAGCTGTCCTTCTCTTGCCCAACGATTGAGGAAAAAGTCAAGGATAAAGTCACCAATTTTATCGATTAAGACTAAAGCTGTCCACAGAATAATCAAATTAATTGTTTCTTCTAGTAAGAAAGCCGACAAAAAGCGAGTGTTGCGAAAGGTAAAGACAATCGCAACCATTCCCATCGCAACGATTAGGATATCGAGAATAAAAACCAGTCGAATCAGTAGTTGACAGATATTACGTTGTTGATTGATAAATGTTTGACGTTTCAACAAAGAAGAAGCAGGTGAAATCGCTGATTGAGCCGCAAAATTAATCGTCCCACGGACAAAACCCCTTAAAGATCTAGAGCGCCTGTTTTCCAGTTCAGGGGATGGATTCGTTGCTTCTTGTGGGGTTTGAGGGGATAAGTCTGGCTCATTCTCTAATAATGAAGCGCTTTCATCTGTTTCTCCATCTAGAGATGGATTTTGAAGCACTGGATCGTCTGAATCGGCGGCCATGACTTCTGTTAGTTGATCAAGTTTACGGCCTAACCGATTGTTCCATTTTCTCAGGAAATCATAAACATAGTAGCTTAAGAAGACAAGGACAAGGATAATGCCGATTGTAGCAAAAACAATCATCCATCGCCAGCGAGGATGCTGACGGTCCATTTGTTGACCCCAAAAGGCTTGATTAAACGAATTCCTGATATTGAGCCGCCACTCATCTGCTAAGGCTTCCACGGTTGTTCCATTGACGGTTGCATCTATTCGAGTGACAGTGACGATATCTTGAGCAGCTAAACCTAATTCAGGCTGTTCAGGTATATAAACAACGGTTTGATCGTTTTTGAACCCCACATCCACAATCGGAGTCAGAGGATGGGGAAGATTGGTTGGGTTAGGTAACCAGAATCGCCAAGTGGCATCTTCTGGGACAGGAGATGGGGAATCTGGCGTTAATCTCGTTTGTCTTTTGGTGACATCATCAAGAATTTGGTTAAAAATTCGCTCTACCACCTTAGAGCGCTCTTCTACCAGTCTTTTAGTATCAAATGTGCTTCGTTCAGGATCATTAACAACAGCAAGGGTTAATTCTGGAGTGAGGAGAACCCCTGCTTCTGTCTGACCATCAAAAATATAGACATCACTACACCAATATCTGCCACAATTATAGGCTGTATTGAGATCCCAACGGTTAGTAGAAGAGGCGGGAGTATCTGCGGATGAGGAGGGAAGGAAAGGGATTTGGCTTAATAGTTGAGGTGTCCAGCTTATACTTAAGGTGAAGCCAAAAAGAGCAATAATTATAAATTTTAGGGTGTGTTTGAGCAATTTTGTCATAAGTCTTTAAAATAAATCATAAGCCTAGATCCTACAATAAATTGATCGATTAAGCATCAAACATCTAACTTAAAATCGATAATCAACGCCAGTGGTAAAGAAAAATTGTACTTTAGGATTGGCTTCAAAAATGGTTTGAGTTCTATAGCGAATAAAAAGGCGATTACTAAAGGTCCAACGTTGACTAAGAGGAACAGATAAGCGAGTATCAGATGCAATAATCGTATTTTCTAATTCTCTAAGAGAAGGAGTAAGGAGAAAATAATTTTGTATGGTGGCTTTACCCAGCTTAAACCCTCGTCCAATGAGATTAATACTTAACACTGGTTCAAGTTGATTTCGTCTTTCTTCAAATTCAATATAATCATACTCATAGCGAGTTCCTAAGCCCACTTGAAGGTCTAAAAATTCCTTAGCTTTCTCACCTCGCCAGAGATTTAAGCCTGCACCAATGATTCCTGTGGTAATAATCGTTAAATCTTCGGTATCATTGCGAGAGGCATAAAGATCTTGGTTCGTAACCGTAAAGTTATCGGCAAAAAAGTTCCATTTTTCATTAAAATGATGGCGATAAATGGTGGTCAGCGTACCACTAGGACGATAATTATTCACGCTTCGACTACTATCAAAAGATACAGAAGCAGTCCCACTGAAATAAATATCATCAGTTGACCATTGCTTATAATAAGCTGCATTAATGCCTAAAAAAGCAGTGGTGTCTCTAAAAGAGTTGACATTGCCCGTTAAGCCAAATCTTAATTCTCTAGGGGTTTGTTTAAAAGGGAAAGTATTTTCTGAGAAAGTATTTTGGCTAATTAATTCTTGACTCCGACTCATTAACTGATTGGATTCCTGTTCTAAACCCATAAGTTGATAAGCAAAAGCAATTTCCAGCAAGAGTTCACTTTGAGTTTGAGGATCTTCTAGAGAATTCACTAGCTCAATGGCTAAGGTTAAAAGTGCGTTAGCATCATCTAGATAATTAATTTGAAAATAATAAGGTGCAATATTAGTATATAAATCAACTTGAATCATTTGATCATCGAAACTTTTAGTGATGACAACTGCCTGATCTAAGTATGCTTTGGCTTCTTCTATTTGTTGTTGTTGAATCTTATTTCTAGCCAGATCGATTAATCGATTAACCTTTTGAGGAGAATCTTCCATCTGATTAACCAGATCTGAAAATTGAGCGCTAACTCCCTCTGCAACAAGTAGATCATTTGAATGTATGTGAGGGAGAGAAGATAAAGTTGAGGTAGCGATGGCAGGTTGACTACTCAGGAAAAAGAGACTAAATAAGGAAGACAGTCCAATAATTTTGCTCATTATCGTCAAATTAATTCAAAAAAAGTTTTATTATCCTAGATTTTAAAGTAAATTCTCTAGAGAATCAACGAAGAATAAGA
>JBFRWQ010000591.1:0-5265 GCA_051439665.1 Microcystaceae cyanobacterium
GGACCACTAGATCGAACTTGGTCATTTGACATCCAAACCGAACATGAATCTACTCCTGAACCTGGTACAATCTTAGGATTATTAACCTTAGCAGGATTAGGGTTAGGATCTCGTATTAAGCGCAATCATGGTTAATTTTTTCCAACAATTTAATTAATTCGTAGGGACATAATACTATTATGTCCTTATTTTGTCTATCTGGAAGTTAATGCACAAGCAGGATGTACGGCTCTTTCGAGACGATAGTGGAGACCGTATAAAATCATACAATTAGCCTGTGATGGGTTACGGCACAAATCAAAAATTATCAACTTTTCCTCTAAGTTATCGCTGTACCTAACCCATCCTACGATGTATAAGTTTTGCTTATAAATATAAAGTCAGGAGAGCCAAACTGTCTCCTTTGATCAAAAAGTTAAGGGACTTGATAGCTTTCGTGTTCTATCTTAAACTTGAGTTACGATCACTTTACTTAATCAACAAAGATAAAAAATGAGTGATCAATGGCAACAAGGCGCATTAATTACCCTAGAAATCACTGATGTCAGTCATTCAGGGGATGGGGTAGGCCGATCGCAGGGAAAAGTGGTATTTGTACCTAATACGGTAACTGGCGATCGCTGTTCAGTCCGTCTGATTAGAATAAAAAAGGACTATAGTTATGGCCAACTGCAAGAGTTATTAACTCCCTCTCCCCATCGTATTCGGCCACGGTGTTTGGTGGCTGATAAATGTGGGGGATGTCAATGGCAACATATAGAAGATGCTTATCAAAAAGACCTAAAATACCAGCAAGTTAGACAAGCGCTGACCAAAATTGGCCAATTTACTGCTCCCCCTGTTTCTACTCTCCTGACGGCTTCCCATCTTTCCCCATTAAGTTATCGTAATAAAGCTACCTATCCCATCGGGCGATCGCCAACGGGACAAGTCAAAATGGGCTATTACCGTCGCCAAAGTCATCAAATTGTTAACCTTAATCAATGTCCTGTACAAGATGAACGGTTAAATCCTTTGTTGGCTGAAATTAAACAGGATATTCAAAAGCAAGGTTGGTCAATTTACAATGAAACCAAACATCAAGGTAAATTACGCCATCTTTCCCTCAGAATTGGTCGTCGGACAGGGGAAATTCTCTTAACCCTTGTGTCATGCGATCGCCAACTCTCCTATCTTAACCAACAAGCCCAAGATTGGATGCAACGTTACCCCCAATTAGTTGGTGTGATCCTCAATCTTAATGCACAGAAAACCAATGTTATTTTTGGTCAAGAAACAGAGATAATTGCAGGAAGAGGATATATTAAAGAAACCTTTGCTGATTTAACCTTTCATTTAGCCTCAGATACCTTTTTTCAAATTAATACAGAAGCCGCAGAAACCTTATTAGATTTTATCTTACAAAAATTAGACTTACAAGGAACAGAAACCCTGATTGATGCTTATTGTGGCATAGGAACATTCACCCTTCCCCTGGCAAAACGGGTTAAGATGGTCTATGGCATTGAAAGTTATACAAAATCCATTGAACAGGCTAAATTAAACGCTCAAATAAATCAAATTGACAATGTTAAGTTTATAGTCGGCAAAGTAGAAGATAGCTTAGATCACCTGAAGATTAAG
The DNA here is from genome assembly GCA_051439665.1 of Microcystaceae cyanobacterium. Taxonomy (GTDB): domain Bacteria; phylum Cyanobacteriota; class Cyanobacteriia; order Cyanobacteriales; family Microcystaceae; genus JBGTGT01. The sequence continues at coordinate 1,624 of JBFRWQ010000591.1, forward strand.
CCCGATATCCTGTTACTTGATCCCCCCCGCAAAGGCTGCGATCGCCAAGTCATGGCAGCCATTCGCCACCTTTTACCCCCTCGTCTCGTCTATATTAGCTGTCAACCCTCTACGCTTGCACGAGATCTCGCCTTAATTTGCCAAGATGGAGTCTATCAATTACAAGAAGTCCAACCGATTGACTTTTTTCCACAAACGGCTCATGTAGAATGTTTAGCCTTTTTAGAAAGTCGATAACCCAATCTGTTATAATAAGGGTAAAGCTTTAACAGATGACCACACTTAAGACCCCATTTATTAGGGTCAGTTGGTCAGAATAACCTAATTTTTTCTTAAAGTCAAGTTTCTTTTTTGTACCCATTACTGTTAAAACCTCTTACCTGTATTGAGTCAAACATTGCTCATTTTGATAAAAAACTCGATCATCCTCCTGGTGAAAGAGTATGCTCTGTGAGCCTTAACCCTGTTTGTATATTGACTGATTATTTTGTTCCATTGTTTACCTAAGTCAACACTTTCATTGTTTTAAGAGAGTAGATTTCTCCCATTGTATTGTTAATAATTTTTCCTGAATTTTTGTCAATCTACTCATATTGTTCGACATTTAGTCATTTTAAGGAGTAACATTCGTGATTGCAATTTCCCTCCCCCCTGCTAAGAGAAGTTGGCGCACCATGAGTTTTACGTCCACCCTTTACCTATGCCCCATCTTAGAACTATTATTAGCTGATCTTCCTGAATCTTTGCAACCTGAAATGCGTTTAGGGCTACAAGAAGCCTTAGTAAATGCTGCCAAGCATGGAAATGAACTAAACCCTGAAAAAACCGTTATTATTCAGTTCTGCACCACTAAAAGTGAGTATATCTGGGTCATTTCTGATCAAGGAATGGGATTCATTCCCACATTTCATAATCCTGATTCTCTCGAAGAGCAACTCGCTTTAATAGAAGCAGAAAGTGGACGAGGATTATGTATGTTATATCAAATTTTTGACTGTGTTCACTGGAATGGGAAAGGAACACAGTTAACCCTGACTAAGAAAATCGCCTAAAATCTTAATGATTCCCGTGAGAAGGACAAGGTAAAGGAGTGATCGAGCGATCGAGCCATCCTTTTGCTTGATTAAGATGGGTAAGCGCTTCTTCAGGTTTATCGTTAAGTAGATAGACTAGGGCAGTTCCCAAAGATTGGCCAGCTTGCGCCTTACGGTTTCCTTTGAGACGATGCCAGTCCTTGGGGGTAATTCCCAGACGTTGTGCCAAAATTTGCGCCAATTCTAAGTCAGAGAGAGCATCAAGAGAAGCTGAGGCGGAAGTAAGAGTCGTTTGGGTCATTGTTGTTTACTCATAAGATAGATATTTTTAATTTTAACCTGAGTTTAGGATGGGAAAAGCTCATCTTAACCTTTAACCTCATTGCACTAAAAAGTGCGACCAAATAATTGATCACACTTAAGTTCATGAAAAATCAAAAAAACTCTAATTTTTAAAGCTATTTTGCCGTTCTTTCCTTTATTTCTAATCGATTCCTAACTGATCTCCCCGTTTATACTGCATATAAGCAGCGAAAAAGAGTCCAGCTAAGGTGATAAAAATCAAACCCAGAACAATACCCAATAATAAAGGTTCAATCACAATGGTTCTCCTAATCATATTGATGACCTAAGATTCTATATTAAACTAAAATCAGACATTGCAGCTTAATTTTCTGAGGTTTGGACTCGATGATCAATAGACGTACCTTATTAAGGTTAGTCAGTAGAGCCGGGGGAACGGCTGCTATGCTCACAACAATGAAAGCGATGGGCTTATTAAACCCTGAGACAACAAGCGCTGAGTCTCCTCAACTGTCCTTTGGTTCAGGAAATGGGGTAAAAATTGCCATTATTGGGGCAGGGATTGCGGGAATGACGGCTGCTTATGAGTTATCCAAGGCAGGATATAAATGTATTTTACTCGAAGCAAGAGAACAAGCAGGGGGAAGATGTTGGACAATTCGCACAGGAGATAGGATCAGGGAGTTAGATAACGAACAAACCTGTCAATTTGAGTCAGCCGATTATTTATACATGAATCCAGGACCGGCTCGGATTCCTCACCATCATCAAAAATTATTAGGCTATTGCAAGGAATTTGGCGTTCCCCTACAAGTAATCGTCAATGATAATCGAGCTTGTTATTTTCAGGATGAAAAGAGCTTTCAAGGGCAACCTGTCTTAAATCGTCGTCTGATGAATGATCGACGGGGCTATGTAGCAGAATTATTAGCCAAATCTATCAGCCAAAATGGGTTAGAAAAACCTCTCTCCACTGAAGAACAAGAACGATTGCTGGAAATGGTTAAACGATTTGGTGATTTGGACAATAATCTACAATATAAAGGGTCTAGTCGTAGCGGTTATAGTCGAATGGCTGGTACAGAGTCTGATGGGGAGGTTATTGAGCCTTTGCCCTTCTCAGAGCTATTAAACTCGAATTTTTGGCGATCTAGGATGGATTTTAGCGAAAGCCATAAACAATCAGCCACTGTACTTGAACCTGTTGGGGGAATGGATCAAATTGCTAAATCCTTTGAGAAAAAAGTCGGTCATTTAATTCGATATAATGCAGAAGTTACCCAACTGCGTAAAACAGATCAAGGGGTTCGTATCGTTTATCAAGACCAAAAATCAGGTCAGCAAGAGACACTAGAGGCAGATTTTGCCATTTGTACCCTTCCTTTATCCGTTCTTGTCTCCCTTGACACCGATTTTTCCCCCTCCTATCAAGCAGCGATCGCTGTTGGTGCAAAGTCTTATGTCAGAGCAGTTAAACATGGCTTTCAAGTGAAAAGGCGCTTCTGGGAAGAAGATGACCAAATCTATGGGGGAATTTCTTGGACAGATCAAGATATTACCCAAATTTGATATCCTTCGACTGGATTTCATCAACCCACAGGGATTATTGTTGGCGCTTATATTTGGAACAATCAGATTAGCGATCGCATTGCTGCTTTACCCGTTGCCCAGCGCTTGGAACAAGCGATTACAGAAGGAACAGCTATTCATCCTAACTATGCCCAGGATCTTAAACAAGAGACAGGTATTAGTATCGCATGGGGTAAAATTCCCTATAGTTTGGGCGGTTGGCTCAGTTGGCAAGAAGAAGATCGTCAAGGCGCTTATCAAGTGTTAAGTCAACCAGATGGTCCGATTTATTTAGCAGGAGAACATCTGAGTTATCTCACAGGATGGCAAGAAGGAGCAATTCTTTCGGCTCATAAGGTTGTCAAGGAGATTAGTTTGTCTGGCCATTAAGTAAGGATATAGCGTAACTTATGGGAGTAAATAGGAAGGAAACGGACACCGTCCCTAAGCAGATACAAGAAAAATTTGGCTACCACCCGAAGACTTGATCGAGATGGGCAGATGAAGGCTTGATAGAATATACGAAAAGTCCAAGAGGACACAGACACTATTTGCTTTCATCCTGAGAAAAATTAGCAAATCATGAAGTAAAATAGACAAAGAGACAGCAACCTAACAAGCCATGCCACGTAAAAAGATCAACGCCGAAACTCATTATGCAATAACCCGAATCGGTTACTGTATCGGTGGTGATGTAGATGCATCTCGAATCATGGCCAAACGGGCGGGAAGATTA
>JBFRWQ010000592.1:0-6199 GCA_051439665.1 Microcystaceae cyanobacterium
CGCTGGCAAATTCTGTAAATTTCCGAGCATCAGGATCATAAAAAGCTAAAACAATATCTTCTTTGGGAACACCTTCTCTTACTAATTCTGTCGCAATTCCTTCTTCTGTCCAATCTTCTTCAATCCAGATTTTATCATTTTTGATCCGAATATGAACATGAGTTGCTTTCAATCGTTTCTCTGCTTTCCAGTCAACTGTCAGCCAAAGATAATGATCATGAGTTTCGTCAAATACTAAACAAGTCTCAGTATCATAATCAGGTGACTGATGAGCTAACTGGTCATATTCTGTAAGAATATTTTTAATTAGTTTTCGATAGGTTAGGATTTTTTCCATAATGTAATCTCTTCCTTTTTAGCATTAAAAATAATTAGATTAACTTGATGACGTTTAATGATCGCTTGAATTGATTTTTTTTGAAAGAAAATGTTAAAGACAGCATCTCTTATTGCTAAATATAGTTCATAATCTTTATCCAAAAATTCAAGAAATTCACGATATAAGAGATACTGCCCTAAAGCATTTTGAAAATCCTTAATGGGTGAAGGATTCACAAAACTTTTAATTTCGACAACAATTATCTGCTCTTGTTGCTCAGAAGATAAAGTTTTCTCAGCTAATAAATCAGCGTAAAGATGATCATTGTCATATTTAATTGTGTAAGGGTCAGCCGTAATTGTCCAACCCTCCTTAATTAAAGCATTTTTAACGGCATCATGATAAATATCTTTTGCAGGCATTGTAATCTTTATTATAGCAAACAGCAATCATTCAAAACAGTTAACAATGATCACTAACAACTGATCACTGTTAACTGTTAACTAAATTACAGTCTTCGCCAACGACGGCCATCACGGTTTAAGAGGAATTCCGCCTCATGGGGTTCCCAGGTTCCTGCTTCATACTGAGGAATCGTAGTAGGATCACTTGCACCATCCCATGCAGCTAACGCAGGAGTCACCACACGCCATGCTTCTTCCACTTCATCAGCACGAGTAAACAGGGTTTGATCTCCTAACATTGCATCTAGGAGTAACCGTTGATAAGCATCTGCTGTTTCAACTCCAAAAGATGAACCATAACTAAAGTCCATCTCAACGGTGCGAGTTCTCAGGTCAGCACCAGGCATTTTTGCCTCAAAACGAAGTGCTATCCCCTCATTAGGTTGAATTCGCATACTTAAAATATTAGGATTGGTTTGATGAGCGACAGACTGGAAAATTAAGAGGGGAACTTCTTTAAATTGGATGGCAATTTCGCTGACTTTCTTGGGTAAGCGCTTTCCTGTGCGTAAGTAAAAGGGTACACCTTTCCAGCGCCAGTTATCGATCATCAATTTTAATGCCACATAAGTAGGAGTCGTAGATTCAGGATTAACCCCTGGTTCTTCACGATAACCAGGAATAGGCTTTCCTTTCATCCATCCTGCTTTATATTGTCCCCGAATAGCAGATTTATCTAAATTATGAATATCGGCAAGGTGCATTGCTTGTAAGACTTTGACCTTTTCACTACGGATACTATCTGCATTTAACGCATTAGGCGCTTCCATCGCCGTTAAGCAAAGTAGCTGTAAGAGGTGATTTTGAACCATATCTCGCAGTGCGCCAGAGGTATCATAATATCCTGCCCTATCTTCCACTCCTACCGTTTCTGCTACCGTAATTTGCACATTATCGACAAATTGACGATTCCAAAGGGGTTCAAAAATCGCATTGGCAAAACGGAAGACTAAGAGGTTCTGAACAGTTTCTTTGCCTAAATAATGGTCAATTCTATAGATTTGCTCCTCTTTACACACTTCCTGCACGACTTTGTTAAGAACTTGGGCAGAACTGAGGTCTTTACCAAAGGGTTTTTCAATGACAACACGCTGCTTAATGGGATCATCAATCATACCAGCAGCGCCTAAGTTTTTGATCCCAGGAGGGAAGAATTTAGGAGATACGGAGAGATAAAATACTCTATTTCCTCTTGTACCCCGTTTTCCATCTATTTCTTCACACAGTTTCTTTAATTTCTGGTAACTTTCGGGATCATCCATATTCCCTGAACAATAGAATAATCCTTCTGCGAAGTCTTTCCATGTCTCCTCGTTGCCAATTCCATGAGAAAATTCTTCCACACCTTGACGCATCTGTTCACGAAAATAATCATTACTCCAATCTCGACGTGCCACCCCAACGATGGTAATTTCGGGAGGGAGTCTTCTTTCTTGTTTGAGGTTATAAATAGCAGGAACTAATTTGCGTTGGGTTAAATCGCCAGATGCCCCAAAAATTACTAAGATAAGGGGTTCTGGGGTTCGTTCTTGTTGCAGACCGACGCGAAATGGGTTTTCTAGTAACGTTACCATAGAATTTTGATGAGTTGGTCACTTATCCCTTAGTCTAGCCTTAACTTTTGGTTAGCCTTGTCTGTCGTTACAGAAAATTAAGCTTTCACTGTTTTAGGGTGAGTATTTATAAGGGATTAGAGACTAGAATCAAAATAAAGAGGACATACAATGATGACCCAACCCATTTACGAAATACCTAAAATTATTACTTGGACTCAGTATCTTCTTAATAGTTATCATACCCTTGTTGGGAAACAATTAATTCCTCGACAAAATAACCCCGTTATTGAAGCCAAAGAGGTATTTAATGCACCTTATTTGGTGCTTTCTCACGGAACAGAAGCTGAACCTATTTTTAACTATGGTAATCAAATTGCCCTAAATTTATGGGAAATGACATGGGAACAATTTACTCGAACAGCCTCTAGATATTCTGCGGAAACTGAACAAAGAGAAAAGAGGGAAGAAATGTTAAAAATGGCGCAACGGCAAGGCTATATTAATAATTATCAATGAATTCGGATCTCAAGTACTGGAAAGCGCTTTCAAATTGAACACGCCACTATTTGGAATGTTTTTGATGAACACAAAAAAGTGATTGGTCAAGCTGCTACTATTCCTCAATGGACTGTTATTGATTCCTAAAAATATCAGCCAATTTAGCGGCAATTAATTCTACCTGTTCACTACCCTGTCCTGCTACCATAAAAACAACCACTATTTGATTGGTAGAAGTGGCACGACAGAGAATCATTCCTTTGTAATCTTCCCATGTTCCTGCCACAAAGTCCTCTCCTTTAGTCGTAACCGCCATAGGAGATTTTTGTATGGTTTTCTCGGCATTTTCTAAGCATTGTTGGGGGGATAAATCTAATAAGTCGGTCGCCACCGTGGAAATTTTAGGTGGCTCTGCTAAACTGATTTGAGGAAGACTTAGGAGAAGACTAGAAAGGGTGAGAAAGGCGGTTAATTTTTGCATTGTCTAAGATGGTAACAACTGTAGAACAAGCTAGAAGCTTGTTACAGGCAGGATGCTTACACTTCTGGGTTGTTACAGGCAAGATGCCTGTGCTACTTTTGGCTTGTTACAGATAAGATGTCTGTGCTACTTTTGGCTTGTTACAGGCAAGATGCCTGTTCTACCTTTTGATTTTTTGATTAGGAAGCGGAAGAGGAAACTAAAGCTTGGGGTTTGGCAAAAATCATACGGCCGGCTGAAGTTTGTAAGGAAGATGTAACAATCACACAAGCTTCATTCCCTACATACTCTTTCCCGTCTTCTACAACAACCATTGTGCCATCTTCAAGATAACCAATTCCTTGGGTGGGTTCTTTCCCTTGTTTGAGAATTTTAAGATCTAGTGTGTCACCAGGTAAATAAATGGGACGGATGGCCTGTGCAATATCATTGACGTTGAGAATTGTTACCTTCTGTAAGTTGGCTACCTTACTGAGGTTGTAATCGTTGGTTAGGAGTGTGCCGTTTATTTCTTGGGCTAAATGAACTAACTTAGCGTCAACTGTAGAAATATCGTCAAAATCAGCAGAATTGATCACAATTCGTTCAGGAAAGGTTTCTTGTATCCGATTAAGAATATCTAATCCTCGCCGGCCACGCACTCGTTTTTGGTCGTTACTGGCATCTGCTAATTGTTGCAGTTCCTGTAAGATAAATTGGGGAACCAGTATCTGACCTTCAACAAAGCCCGTATCCAGTAGCTGTTCAATACGACCATCAATAATACAACTGGTATCAATTACCTTTGTGGTGGCTGGTTGTAATGTTCCTTCAGCCACTAACATACTTTCAATGCTATTGGGATTAATGAGGCGTAAAAAGGTGCGTCCGTGGGTATCTGCTAAACTAATTCCCAGAAAAGAAAACATAACACTGCCAAGAATGGCCATCGCAGGTTTAACAAAGCCGAGTTCTTGAGGAATGGGGAGTAAGAAGATGGGCGCTAACATCAGGTTAGCAATCAGTAGGCCAATGACTAAACCTACTGCACGAGTTAAAATGACTTCGATGGGGGTTTGACGAATTTTCGCTTCTAGACGACGATAGGTGGTTTGCACCACTAAACCAATGGCTAACCCAATAATGGACATAAAGCCAGCAGCCAACCATCTTAATGCGTCCATATTGGAGATTTGTGCTTGAACCGATGGAGGAAGCAAGTCAACGCTATCGTAGCCCACACCACCGATCGCAATGACGAATAGTAGAATAATAATGGCATCTAACATGGGTTGTGTCCCTTAGATAATAAGAATGGGATATATGAGTCCAACTTCCATTATGGCGAATGACTGAGATTTCGTTCAAGATATATAAATGTTACTCTCCTATAGGGGCGCAAGGCTTACGCCGACACCATAACACCATAAGTAGTAATTATTGCGTCAGTTCTGATCAAGGAAATTCTTGATATCATTGACTTAAGCGCTTAATTAACTCTGCTTTTTTCAATTTACTATATCCTGTTAACCCTTTCTGTTTAGCTAGTTTTTTTAACTCCTTGGTTGTCAATTTTTCCAGACTATTAGTATTTTCCACATTATTAGTATCTTCTTGTGGTCTTGGGATAGGAGTTAAATAAAATAACTCTTTAAGAGCATCCAACTTTTTCCCTTTAGTAATTTTACATTTTAATTGAGTAAGCGGCTCAAAGCTAGTCCAGTATTGACGATCTGTTTCTTCATCAATTCGAGTGATTGCTGTCTGTCAATTAACTCCTTTTAAAGGATAAATCGTCTGACTAATCTCTTTATTTTTGTCTTTGAGAACATCAAATAAACTATGAGAATCTGCTTGCAGTCTTAAAGCAGATGTTAGATCAGTCTGTTGAGGATCAAAATCGACAATTAAGACTTTTTTACCTAAAATGGATAGTATTCCAGCTAGATTAACCGTACTCGGAATTTCCTACTTTTAACTAGAAAATAGAATAATTTTTTTCACAACGCATAAGTCCTAACTAACTATTGTTGCTTTTCCCTTTGTTACTGTTTCCAAAAGTTCTAACACTTTGGGGACTAAAGGTTTTAAATCAGCTAAACGATTTGATTTAGCTTGTAGGACAATAATGGCCAGATCAAACTGTGGTAAATTTTGTTGAAATGGCAGATTCTTATCAACTGTGATCAAAATATCAAATTGCGGTGAAGCTAAACTTAACAATTGACCATTTTTGATACCAGCCCATCCCATCTGCGGCACAGTTGTGATCTTATAACCTGTAAACTCCCTCATTAATCTTCGATCAATACATTCATCTAACAGAAGCTTCATATTACGCTACCCTATCAATAAGCTCTTTTTCAAATTCTTCAAGTAAAGCAATAACTTGTTCTCTTGTTACTGTCGGAAAACCCTCTAGAAAATTATTAATTGATTCTCCTGCTTTAAGATAATCTAACAGCGTTTGTATAGGAACTCTAGTGCCTAAAAAAACAGGAATACCACTCATGATCTCAGGAGAAGTATTAATCACAGACGAATTGTTGACCATTTTTTGTGACCTTTTTACCTTATTTCTTGAATTAATCTACTTTAACACGATTTTCTCTGGCAGACTTGCAGGGTGAGCAAAAGGAAAAGACATAAAATGGCATAATTAACCGAAAATTTGGACCACTATCCTCTCATTCTGTCTCGTTTCAAACAGTTTTGGTGGGCAGCCATTGAAATTTTGTTATGTCAGATTAAATTGACTGATGCTGCCCACCCTACAATAATTCTTTATTAGTCGATTCCCTCAAGTCAAAAAATAATAATTCATAATTTATAATTCATAATTCATAATTTACCCATCTTTATCCAAACCCTTCAAACCATAGAAAACAAAAGGGTTTCAGAA
>JBFRWQ010000593.1:0-25877 GCA_051439665.1 Microcystaceae cyanobacterium
TCTAGTGCGAGGCTTAGATTATTACACCCACACAGCCTTTGAAATTCAATCGGAAGATTTAGGCGCACAGGCCACGGTTTGCGGTGGAGGACGGTATGATGGCTTAGTGGGGCAATTAGGGGGAAATCAAAGTCCTGCCGTGGGTTGGGCAATTGGTATGGAAAGATTAATTATATTATTAAAACAATTACAAGACAGTCCCTCATTAAGCCCTGATGTGTATCTTGTGTCGAGGGGGGATGCTGCCGAGGAAAACAGTATTAAATTAGCCTATCAACTCCGTCAACAGGGATTTAAAGTAGAATTAGACCTTAGTGGAAGCGCTTTTGTTAAACAATTTAAACGGGCTGATCGCAGTGGTGCGATCGCTGCATTAGTCTTAGGAGAGGAAGAAGCAGCTAATCAAACAGTACAGGTTAAATGGTTACAAAGCCAAAAGCAAGAAACTTTTTCCCAAGCAGAATTAGCAGATAAGCTGAAATTCAAAGTAGTGAACTGACAGATATTGGTTGTAGTAGGGGCTTGAGCCATTATGCCGAATCCCACTATAAAACCTAGTTTTCTATTTTTGCCTGAAACTCTCTTGCCTCATTTATAACTGGGGTATATAAACAGGATTTGGTATCATACATTGCCCTAAAGCGCTTACTACAAGCCTCAAGCCCGAATTACTTTCTTACTTCTCCATTCCCCTATATTTTCTAGAGACAGGGAAACAAGGATGGTGTTTGGTAAATTCTATACATCAGATTTCTTTATTTTTGTCAAGTAGAGTAAAAACGATCTAAGGTTGTTACTTGAGCTATTTATGGTTTCCAGAGCATGAGATGAACGAGACAATGGGAACTGTGTCGGTGCTTTTATGTAATAGTCGTACGAATACCATAATATCCTATGTACACCCACTATACAAAACGCCTCAAACCCTTGTCAATACGTTCTCAAAAAACTTAAAATTGACTAAGGTAAAAAAATGTAAAGTTTTAATTATTCAATACTTTACTAATTGATAGATAAGCAATACTAATCAAAAAATCCGCCAAGTTGAGTCGCATTTTGTCACAATACCTAGACAATCCCAGTTACCATCAAATTTATGCTACAAGAAAAAATTAAAACAATTATAAATGGGAAAATTTTTCGTTTCCTCGTTATTGGAGGATTTTGTGCAGGATTAAGCTTACTAATTATGTATGCTTTCACTGATTTATTTAATCTACATCATTTAATTTCCACGGTTATTTCTATTATTGTGACTAACTTTATCGGTTTTTACTTAAATAAATACTATACTTTTAAAACTAAAAGAAAATTATTTTGGCGAGAGATGTGGAAATATTATAGCGTGATGATTTCCAGTTATTTACTAAATTTGATGATTATGTATTTGTTAGTAGATATTATTGATATCTGGTATCTTTATGCAACGATGATTATTATTGTTCTCTTGACTCCTTATAATTTTTTACTGCATAAGTTTTGGAGTTTTCGCCAAAAGAGAAAGCAAAAACTATCTGAATCATAATTGACAGAACTTAATTATGTTAACTTTTTTGATTAAGAGAACGAAAACGGCCTCTCTCAAAAGAGCGCTGTTTAATGTGCTTAGTTTTGCGTCCTGTTACTCGCTTGCGCCACATCTTATAACTCGATGGTTTTAAATTGCGTCGCATTAAAGCAATTACCTGTTTTTCCGAAAGACCAAATTGAATGTGAATGGCTTCAAAGGGTGTTCGATCTTCCCATGCCATTTCAATAACTCGATCAAGGGTTTCTAGTTCTAAATTAGGTATTTTCATAATAACTTACCTATTGTTAAACGGAGTTTTTACTGATTACTGATTACTGATTACTGATTACTGATTACTGATTAACTGTCTAACTACAGTCAGCGCTGAATAACTAACCCCTGCTGTACCTTCTCCTGGGTGGGTAGAGTCTCCCACTAACCATAGATGATTAATCGGTGTGCGGGTTGCCACACCAAAAGGTCCAAAGGTGGAAACTCTCTGACCAATTCCCCCCACAATGCCCTTTTCTCTGGCAGTATAGTAGGCAAAGGTGCGAGGAGTAGCGCTTTCTTGATGAATGATTGTTTCAGGCGTTAAATTAAAATATTGGGATAGGCGAGAGATCGCAGTTTCTGTATAGGTTTGTTTTAATTGTTCATATTCTTCTGGGGTTTCGGTCCACCATTGATTAGCATCGGTAAAAGAAGAAGCGACAATGGTTGCTTTTCCTTCTGGTGCCCGTCCATCCCCTGTTTTACTAACAGAAACAAACAAAGAATTATTCTCCCCAATGGGCTGATCATAATCATAGAGAAATTGTAAATGGGGGGGACAATTTTCAGGAATAGCAGTTTGATCAACTCCTAAATAAATAACAAATGCGCCTGAAGGTTGTTCTAAGTTGTTAATTCGTTGTCTAAAGCGATTAAAAAAGAATGACTTTGTTTTCTCCCCTACTAATTTGCTTAAATTCTGAGCCGTTACATTAGCGACAACATGATGAGCCGTATCTGTAAACACATCCCCTGTTTTTTGGTTATAAACCTTTACCCCAACCGCTTTTCCTTTCTCGGTGTAAATTTTTTCCACCCGATGACGTAGATAAAGTTTACCCCCATATTTTGAGAGTCCTTCTACTAAGCGATCGCTTAATACCTGCATACTGCCCTGTAAATGGTACAATCCTTGGGGCGCTTGAGAAACCGCTAAAGCTGTTGCTGCGTAGAGTAACGCCGTTTGATCAGCATCCACCTGAGAATAGAGCTTTAACTGCATATCCAAAAAGGTTTTTAATCTTTTATCCCCATACAAACCAAATAACCGTAAAGCATCCCCCACTGTCATTAAGGTAAAAGGAACAGTGACAAAAGTATTAAGGCGTAGTGCGGTAACGAGTTGCTGTAAATCCCAAAGATTACGAGGGGGTAAAACTGGATCTCGGCCTTGGAAGTCCCAACTAGCTTGGAAAAGGGTTTGGAATAACTGCCAAAAGGGTTCACTGTTAGGGAATTGTCTCTGTCTTTCGGCCTGCCATTTTTGAGGATCTCGCCACACACTGATTGGGCTGGTTTCGTTGGGTAAAAACACAGCACAGGCAGGATCACAAAAGGTAGAATCAGGTAATTCAATCTCCAACTCTTGAAAGATACGGTGATGAATGCCACCCTCTTCTAAGCCTGCCACCTGAGTTGCTCCCACGTCAAAGGTAAACCCTCTGCGCTTAAACGTAGAAGCACATCCCCCTGGTACGATGGCTTGGTCATAGATAGCGACTTCATACCCTTGTTTAGCCAGTAATGCACCTGCTGTTAATCCTCCAATCCCTGCCCCAATGACAACGACTCGATCGCTCATTTTGATTTCCTAAAATTTACTTTACTTTACAAATCTTAACTCAGATTATTCGTAGTATATTGTCTCGCTATCTAATCTGGTTAATTAAGGCAAAATTGTTATTGATCACTGCTCATCGAGATCAAAATAATTGATCATTATCAAATGCGCCCCTTCCTTACGATATCCCCTCCTTAAGAAGCAGGGGATCGCATTGAAAAAGTAGGTATATTTTCTGCTGGAAATCACCTTAAATCTTATCTTCTCAGTACTAGCAAGCTTCAAAGTCCAGAATTTGAATCTTAGAATACAAGCACAACAGCAGCAGCCAACAGAGGAGCAAGGAACATGGCCAAGCAAATAGAAATCAGTCTATGTAGTACTATAATGCCAATAGTAGGGATAAAATTGATTGATAACACTGTAGAAAATATAAACATTTCTACAAAAAGACTACATATTTCAACAATTATATTCAATCCCCCCATGACAGATGGGGAAAATATATTTCCTGATACCATCAGCAACAATCCAAAAAACAACGAAGGGAGAGCACACAGGAACATAATTCCTAGCGCTCTTGGAAAAGATGGGACAGAAATATTGATTAGTGTTGTAAAAAATCGACAAATTTTATTGAACATAAAGACGGAAGCTTGAAGTGCCACCGTACTAATTAACAGTCCAACAATCAAAAAGCCAATGAATATGGCAATTGTTGCTAGGTTAATCCCCATATTGGCAATCTGAGCATGGGAATAAATGCGAGCATAGGAACTCATAGGCAATTCAACAAACATGACCATAACCTCCAATCATGGTGGATGACTTTGTGTGTATGATTCCCATTCTAACTACAAAACTTACAGTCTCGAAAAAAATTATAACAAAGGGGAAAAAGCTATGCAGAGAAAAGGGTTTCAGCCTTAATTAACATTTATAAGCAAGAGGATGCTACTCTTTAAGTAAATACTTGTAAGTATAATTTTCTATAATTGCGTATAATTACTGTTTTTAAAATTGCTCAAGAAGAAATTAGCCACTCATCTAATCTAACAGATGAGGCTAGGATCTTAAATTGAGAAAACTTACCCATGAAGGATAATAAATTCGATACAGTGGTTAGCACTTGCACATTGTAAAGGTAGAAAAAACGATTGCAGAAATTAAAGGGGTTCTTAAACTCCAAGAAAAATTTTATTTTATCGAACAAAAAAGTTGTATCATAATCAATTGTGGGAGATTGCTTCAGGGGAGATAATGGCTATGAACAAGATTTTCTTAGAATTTCCCCCCCTCGCAATGACTCATGAAGTTTAATTTATATCTCTATCGTTGTAAGCTTTCCTGAATCTGCTGTTTCTGTTCTGAAGTTAAGATGGTATTAAGCTGCGATCGCAAAGTCTGAAAAATATTTCTCATCTGACGACGTTGTTGACGGGAGAGATTGAGCGATCGCACTGCAGTACGCAGATCATTCCCTTGGGAAAGGGCGTTGTTTAATTGCTCTTTTTGCTCAGATGTCAGTAAATTGTCTAACTGGGATTGAGTTTGTTGGCTGAGAGTTTCAAGTTGGGATTGTTGTGAGGGGGTAAGTTCAATCTCAGTTAAGACAGGAGATAGAGAAGTGGCTAAGGTTGAGTCAGCCCGTGCTATCAAAGGAAACATTGAATTTGATAGCATTAATCCGCTTACTAGCCAAGAAATTAATCGTTTTTTCATCATGATTACGTCCAGTTATAATTTTGAGATTGATTGATTTGTCAAAGGTGAAACTGTTAATCTAAGGAGATCCCAGAATGACTTTGCAACGATCACGCCAAGTTTTTTCCCTTTTTAAGTCTTTAAACAATCGATTCCACTCATGAAAGGCAATTTTGACAGGATTATGGCAGTGAAGGGGTTCAGTTAAACCGTAAATGGGAGCGCATTTTGGATCTTCGGCAGTAAATGTACCAAATAGGCGATCAAAAATGATCAAAACACCTCCATAGTTACGATCAATATATTCTGGGTTAGCAGCATGATGAACCCGATGATGGGATGGTGTGTTAAGTATCCACTCTAAATAACCGAGTTTGGGAATCAGTTCAGTATGAATCCAAAATTGATAGAGTAAGTTGATCCCTAAGCTAACTGCGATCGCCATAGGGTGAAATCCTAACCAACACAAAGGGATAAAGAAGAGGAAATGTCCTGATAACCATCCTGTCCAACCCAGTCGAATAGTAGCTGATAGGTTAAAATAGTTGGCTGAGTGATGTACTGCATGAGTCGCCCATAACCAGCGAATTTCGTGGGACAATCGATGATACCAGTAGTAAAGAAATTCAATTACTACGAATAATAAAAGGATAGACCATCCATGATTTAAACTGACTGTCCATAAGCGATGTTCCCAAACATACGAGTAAATTCCAATAGGAATCACTCCTAACAACGTGATGCTAAGGCGATGTCCCAACGCAACCCCTAAAGAGGCCATACTTTCTTGCCAGGAAAAAGAAGACTGACTATTCTGCTGAATGAGAATGGCTTCAAGCAGCATCAGAATTAACAGAATTGGATACAGAGAATAGAGTAAATGATATGACATGGTAATGAAGAATGAAGAATGAAGAATGAAGAATGAAGAAAGCTTGAAACCCAGTCACCACTTACTTCATACTTTTGCATAGCGCTATAGAAGCAGTTAGGTTATCTATTGAGGATGGGATTAGTGGTTTGGGTGTTACCGTTGGGACTGGTGGGAGTAGTTGTTTGTTGAGCAAAAGCAGCACCATTTAGTCCGAACACTGCTAATTCAAGGGAAAGAGAAAGGCAAAGGATTGATTTATCCATGATCTACTCCTATAATGAGATTTGTATTGGTTTTTGAACGAACACTTACATAGTAAGAGCAATATCAATCGCTTCACCAGAGAACAATGTCCTGATATTAAGGGACTTTAGCCCCAATGCTGTGACGAGTTATTTTTTAAATTATGACTTAGTATGGAAGCATAACGTTGTTGGACATAACAGTATTATGTCCCTACGAGGATGAATATTTGTTGTAGGTATTTAACACTGTTAAATCCTTGATCTTTGGTTTCTTTATCAATCAATTTAATCAAAGAAAAATTGGGAAGATGAGGTCATGTTATTATAGTACATAAAGGTGTTATAGGACATAACGGTGTTATGTCCCTACGGTTAGATCTAATTAAAAAGATATCTTTTGTTATATTCAATGATTAAAAAGTTAAAATAGGTAAGTAAAAAAGCGCTCCAGTTAATTATTGATACAGAAAAACCTTGCTAGATCGATGACTCTACCTTTTCAATCTCAATCGTCTCTATTACGCCTACTCATAACACTGGAATGGGTACTATTAGGAATAGTAGCACTCGCTCAAATCCTAGTCTCACTCTTGACAACTGTGCAGATTTTACCAATGGTCAATATTTTAGGATTAGGATGTTTTGCAGTTCTAGGACGAATGAAACCCCATAGAAAGCGCTCTAAACGGATTTATACACTGGCAGAGTTTGGACTAATTTTCTGTTTGGTTATTGTCGGTAAAGTTGCTTTACCAACGGTGTTATTTATTGTATTAGTAATTCGTAATTGTTTGTTATGGGATGGATTGTATAGAGTTGGGGTAACAGGATTTGCTTTTTTGGGCTGTATGGGAGCGTTAGCCTATAATTTACACCATCAGACCTTACCCGTAGATATTATCCCTGAGCAAATAGTTCTGGCTTGGATTGGTGCATCTATGGTCTTTGGGTTAGTCATTTTATTTCTTCATTTATTAGTTGATGCTGCTTTAAAAGAGCGCCAAAGACAAGAACAATTAGCCACTGCGAATACTCGTCTGCGGCAGTATGCACTAAGAATAGAAGAATTAGCAACTGTTCAAGAACGCAATCGAATTGCCCGTGATATTCATGATTCCTTGGGACATTCTCTAACCGTATTTAGCATCCATCTAGAAGGTGCGTTGCGTCTGTTGCATTCTAACCCAGAAAAAGCAGAAGAACTCTTATTAGAAATCAAACAGTTAAATACTCATACTCTACGGGATGTCCGTCAGTCAATTACCGCACTACGTTCTGATCCTTTACAAGAACGATCACTATCGGCTGCGAGCGCTGATCTAATCACAGAGTTTCAGCGCTCAACAAGTATTTTACCTCAATTTGAGCATCAGATAACATCTACCCTCTCCCATCAATTAGATGTGGTGATTTATCGCATTGTACAGGAGAGTTTAACCAATATTCGTAAGTATGCAATGGCAACAGAAGTAAATATTTCCATGCTCCAATCTTCTACTCATTTAACCATTACAATTACAGATAATGGTCAAGGATTCGATTTGACTCAGAATACCACAGGTTTTGGCTTACAGGGTATGGAAGAGCGGGTATTAGCGCTCATGGGTCAATTAGAAATTGTCACAGCACCTGATCAGGGATGCCGTGTTATCGTAATACTGCCCCTTACTGAACCCATAAATACATGATTCGTTTACTCCTAGTTGATGATCAAGATTTAATCCGTCGTGGACTCAAAGCTTTACTAACCACTGATCCTACACTGGAAGTGATCGGTGAAGCAGGAAATGGCAAAGAAGCGCTTACACAGGTAGCTCAACTTCATCCTGATGTGGTTCTGATGGATGTACGAATGCCTTTCACTGATGGGGTTTCAGGGACTCGTCAAATTTGTCAACAGTTCCCCACAACTAGGGTATTGATGCTGACAACTTTTGATGATCAAGAGTATGTAACTCAAGCACTACAAGCAGGGGCATCTGGTTATTTACTCAAAGACACTCCTTTTGAGGAATTGACTCAGGCGATCGCTTTGGTTCATAAGGGTTATACTCAGATTGGACCTGGACTAGCGACTCAAGTGTTAACTCAGCCTACTCCTAAGACTCAACCAGAAGAAATGGAGATGTGGATAGCATTATCCCAACGAGAGAAAGAGATTGTTCGTTTGGTGGCTCAAGGTTATAGTAATCGTGAAATTGCCCAGTCTCTTCACATCGCAGAAAAGACAGTTAAAAACTATATGACCCATATTTTGAATCAATTAAATTTGCGAGATCGCACTCAATTAGCGATCGCTTTTCTTAAGGTGGGATTTTCACAACTTTAGTTTTATACAGGAAGCAGTAGTAACTTCGTTCCAATTAATAATTAATAAATGATCACCTTGACTAGATAAGGAATTAAGAACTGTGGCGTGATTGGACTAAAAATAAGTTAATATATTTTGCATTAATTGTCTGATTTAATGAGCGAAGCCCATTCTACTCAATGCCCCGTTTTAGGTGAAACAGTCCAGTAGGATGGGTTAGGCACTCTAGATAACTTTAAAGTACTATTGTTCTTATAAAAAAACAAAAAATGGGGTGGTCAGAGTTAACTGAGAAAGGTTAACATAAGTTAACAAGGATCAAACTAGCAACCATTTATATTTCGGATAGTTCTCTTGTTTATCCATCATAGCCATCATAAACATCATTCTGTTGGAGGCTCACAAGCGTGAACAAAAATAACAAAAAATGGCGTAATGCCGGACTATATGCCCTTTTACTCATTGTTGTACTGGCTTTAGCGTCTGCTTTATTTGACAGACAGCCCGCTAGTCAAGAAGTTTTAGCCTATAGTCAGTTTATTAATCAAGTCGAAACCAACCAAATCCATAAAGTAACCCTAAGCGCTGATCGCAGTCAAGCCAAGGTTATTGGTGTCGCAGGTGGCGCATCCCAATTAGTTAATCTTCCCCCCGACCCTGATTTAATCAACATCTTAACCACACATGATGTTGACATTTCTATTCAACCCCAAAGTGATGATGGGTTCTGGTTTCGGGTAGCAAGTAGCCTATTTCTCCCCATTTTGCTACTGGTTGGTTTATTCCTCTTATTACGTCGCGCTCAAAGTGGCCCTGGTTCCCAAGCGATGAACTTTGGCAAATCAAAAGCCAGAGTACAGATGGAACCCCAAACCCAAGTAACCTTTGGTGATGTAGCAGGGATTGAACAAGCCAAGCTGGAATTAACCGAAGTCGTTGACTTTCTCAAAAATGCCGATCGCTTTACTGCCATTGGTGCCAAAATTCCTAAAGGGGTGCTTTTAGTCGGTCCTCCAGGGACAGGTAAAACCCTCTTAGCGAAAGCCGTCGCAGGGGAGGCAGGTGTTCCTTTCTTCAGCATTTCTGGTTCAGAATTCGTGGAAATGTTTGTTGGTGTCGGAGCATCTCGTGTTCGTGACCTCTTTGAACAAGCAAAAGCCAATGCACCCTGTATCGTCTTTATCGATGAAATTGACGCTGTTGGTCGTCAACGGGGCGCTGGTTTAGGGGGTGGTAACGATGAACGGGAACAAACCCTCAACCAATTATTAACAGAAATGGATGGATTTGAAGGCAATACAGGTATTATTATTATTGCTGCCACCAACCGTCCTGATGTATTGGATGCTGCGTTATTACGTCCAGGACGTTTTGATCGTCAAGTTGTGGTTGATCGCCCCGACTATGCTGGCCGTCAAGAAATTCTCAATGTTCACGCCAGAGGTAAAACCTTATCTAAAGATGTTGACCTCGATAAAATTGCTCGTCGTACCCCAGGCTTTACAGGTGCTGACTTAGCTAACTTACTCAACGAAGCTGCTATCTTGGCTGCACGACGCAATTTAACCGAAATTTCAATGGATGAGGTTAATGATGCTATTGATCGGGTATTAGCTGGTCCTGAGAAGAAGAGTCGGGTTATGAGCGAAAAACGCAAAACCCTTGTAGCTTATCATGAAGCGGGTCATGCGTTAGTGGGCGCTTTAATGCCTGATTATGATCCTGTGCAGAAAATAAGTATTATTCCCCGTGGTCAAGCAGGTGGGTTAACTTGGTTTACCCCTAGTGAAGATCGCATGGAATCAGGCTTATATTCTCGCTCTTACTTACAAAATCAGATGGCGGTTGCATTAGGTGGTCGTATTGCTGAAGAAATTATCTTTGGTGAAGAAGAAGTGACCACGGGTGCATCCAATGACTTACAACAAGTTGCACGAGTCGCCCGTCAGATGATTACTCGGTTTGGGATGAGCGATCGCTTGGGACCCGTTGCATTAGGTCGTCAAGGTGGTAATGTTTTCTTAGGACGAGATATTGCTTCAGACCGGGACTTCTCTGATGAGACGGCTGCGGTTATTGATGAAGAAGTTCGTCAATTGGTAGATCAAGCTTATAAGCGTGCTAAGGAAGTCTTAGTCGGAAACCGTAATATCTTAGATAAGTTAGCAGATATGTTGATTGAAAAAGAAACAGTAGATGCTGATGAGTTACAAAGAGTTCTTAATGAAAGTGAGATTCAAATGGCTGCTTTAGCTTAATTTCTCAATTCAATTAGGATTATTTAGGCAGTGTCTTAGGATACTGCCTATTTTTTTGATCACAACTTAGTATTAAGAACAGTGGTACAGGCATCTTGCGTTACAAGCTAGAAGCTTGTTCTACAATGCCTAAAAAACTGGATATATTAGTATGTTAGATTAGTGAAATCAACCCACTCCCCTTAAAACTGAATTATCTTAGAAAAAGCGATCGCTATTTACTATACACCCACAATAGTATCGTACTGTAATCTTCTAATCTCCTATTTTTTCCCAAAAAAAAGGGCGGAGCTAAGATTTTGTAAATACCATACAGTCGGTTTCCGCCACGCTTTATATTTAATCGAAGTCGGCGCACTTTTCTGATATCTTTAGGAAAATTTTAGATTCTGGACTAAGAAAAAAACTGATACTCCATACCTAATCTGGTTTATATACCCCAGTTATGAAGGAGGTAAGGCAGGTAGCAGGAGGGTTTTAGGCTAAAAAAGAAAACTAGGTTTGATAAGTTGGATTTAGTGTCACATCTAACAAATTAATCATGCTAGTGAGTGAAGAGTGAAGATTGTCATTTCAGTGACAAGCTCTCGTCATAACAGCAGATTAGTGTAGAGAAAGATTGCTCACATCTCACTCACTCCTATGAATCAACAAACAACCTCACTCTCCAACACCACTCAAGCGCAAACTTCAACCATTGATCAATCCTTGAATATTAACTATGATCCTCTAATCCATGATAGTGACTGGCGCTGGTGGTTTCATGGAGATGCTTCTCCCCTTGTTACACCTGTCTCTCAACCATCTTGCAACCATTCAGCCAAAGGAAAATTCGTTTTAGCTTCCTTCCTCTCATTTATTTTTCTAACCATTGGACTTCATTCTTTCCTCATTGAAGAGCCATTAGGAAATAAAAGACTCCCTACATCAGAGACTCAAATTTCCCTACTGACAGGAGAGTAATGATAAGTTACCTAGATAAAAATCAATGATGCTATGTAACGAGATATTGAGCCAGCTAAAACCCCTAAGATTGCTTCAGTGCGCTACGATTGCAAGCGCTGTTTATTCAAGCTAGGCTACTTAGCGCTATCTTTTTAAAATGAGATAAAGGAGGGGTGACTAGGTTAGGAATTTTCGCTTGTTCATCCCACCTCCGTAATTTGGTTGCTTCTAGCGCATAGAGATTTTGCTCAAATTGGCTGACTTGTTCCTCATTAAAAACACCACCTTGTAATTTTAAGGACAGTTGAGAAGCAGAAGATAGAGTATTGAGATAATTAGAATCAATTTTACAGAGGTAACGTTTGGCTTCAACGTGCAAGCGAATGGGTTCAGTTACTGTTAAATGAAATAGTTTAGAGAGCATCCCTAATGCCCGATATTCATGACGGTCATCAATTCCTTGTTCTGCGATATTTTCCCCTAAATGATGAATTAAATGACCCAAATCATGGAATAAACAAGCGGTAATTAATTCTGGCGTTTCCCCTGCATTTTCCGCTAACATCGCACATTGTAAAGCGTGTTCTAATTGGGTAACCGCTTCACCACCATATTGTTGATGTCCCTTGGTAGATATAATATAAAAGATTTCGTTAATTTGATTAGACATGATTAAATGAAGAATAGAAACCCTTAGCTATAGTAGTAACTTATAATTCATAATTCATAATTCATAATTCATAATTCCCACTAACAATTTCTTCAGCTAACCCAAAAGATAAGGTCATTCCTGCACCTCCTAAGCCATTAACAACAGTAACACCGTCTTCAGGATGAGTGACAAATTCCGTTTTTTGTAAACATTTAGCATAAACGCCATGCCATGTTTCAGAAATTTGTAAAGCAGGAACGATCGCAAAAGTTTTTAAATAATCTAAGATATACTCATTGAGTTCTGCTCGATCAAATGGATCAGGATTTAAGCCATATTCATGAGTATCACCGATAATCAGTTCACCTAAGCCATTTTGTGACATCATCACATGAATACCCCACTGGGGAAAATGGGGGGTTTCTTGAGCAATTCTTTCTTTTAAACTAGGTAAAGAAGGACAATTAGCAAATGATTGATAATGGGTTAGAGTTAACCCCCCACACAAAGCAGGACCTAATTTCCACTGGTAAGGTTGGGGTAAGGTTCGCATCATTTGTAATTTAACTTTTGTAATGCCTGTTTTGGCAAAAATATCAGGATATAAGGTTTCAAAATCTGCACCACTACACACGAAAATTTGATCACCTTGCCAAATTTTTTCCCCTGCAACCACTTTAGGATAACTAATTTCAGTGACAACCGTATCAAATTGAAAGTTAACTTGATAGGCTTCAGCTAAATATTGAGGAATCTTTCTAATCGCTTCTCTGGGGTCAACAATTACCTCAGTTGAACTCCATAATGCCCCTAATAATCCTTTGGGGTTAATGGCTTTACTCTTTTCTTTAGCTTGCTCTGGGTTTAATAATTGAACTGTATCTTTTTGAGAAGAAACTTGAGTCACAAATTCTTCAATAACTGCTAATTCATCAGGATGATAAACTAAGTGGAGTGAACCATCTTGAGAGGCATAAAAGTCTCCTTTTTCTGATAAAGCCCGCCAAATTTCACGTGACTTTAAAGCCCGTTCTTTCAATTTTCCTTCAGGTTGTCCAATGGGCCACACCATACCGAAATTACGAATAGATGCCCCGACTGCTTGAGAATTGCGCTCAATGACAGTCACCTTAAAACCCCTTTTGGCATAGGCATAAGCATGGGCTAGTCCGACAATTCCCGCCCCAATAATAAGTACATCAGATTGATTTTCTTGAGTCATTTTTTTGATTCCTAATTTGACAATGCTTCTATCTTATGTTTAACATCTAACACTGTGTTTAATAAACCATCATTAGGACAGGTTAATAACTGTTCTTTGCTGTGAGTTCCATTAGTGACAGCTAAAGATAATATACAATCAGCATTTTTCCCCGCCGCTAAATCTGAAGGCGTATCTCCCACACAGATAACTTCTTGAGCGCTCTTAATTCCTAAACGATACATGGCCTTTTGAATCATAAAAGGCGCTGGCCGTCCTTCTTGCTGATAAATTTCTGAGGGGGTAATGGAAGCTTGGATAATTGAGTCTTCATTGCCCACATACTGCTCATTTAAGCCTTTATCCCATCCTAAGCGCTGTAAAATAATATCAGTTACTTCTCTATAAAACCCTGTATTTAAAGCAATTTTAATTCCTTGGGACTTTAACCATGAAAATAGCTCTAAACATCCCTCTGTTGGTTGAACGACTTCCATTCGATAATAATCTTCTAAGACTAATTTAAACTTAGCAAAACTTTGCTCTACTTTTTCAGTATAAGAGGGGGAATTCTGACCCACTTGTTGATCCCAAAGGGTTTCAAAAACGAGCTTTTTCGCCCATCCCATCATGGGATTACAACTCTCTTTGTCTGCTTGAAGTCCCGTAGCTTTGGCTGCTTCCAAAAAACAGGATAGAACTTCATCATTATCTTTAACCGTTGTTCCTGCCATATCAAAAACAACAATATGGCTCAATATACTCACTCTGGTTCAAAACCTTGTAAAGTTGCTGGGTCAGGTGAATATCCCATTGGAATCTCCTTTGGTTATCGGGCAGTTAAACAAATGAACCAAGGTGAACCGATTAAACCCGTTTTCCCCGAAGAAGGATCTGGATGGGATATTGAAGCGAATGCGCTGATTAAAAAAGCAGACATGAAACCTGCTGCCAAGACATTTTTAGACTGGGCAATCACACCAGAAGTTTCTAAAAAATATGCTGAAAACTTCCCCTTAACCGCCGTTAAAACTGACGTTAAAATTCCCGAAGGCTTTAAGGATGATCCCTACGGACAGCTAATTGAAAATGACTTCCAATGGATGGCTGACAATCGGGAAAGAATCCTAGAAGAATGGACAAACAGATACGATGGTAAATCCGAACCGAAATCTTAATTAGATAAAGTTCAACGGTAGGATAGGCATCTTGCCTGTCCCAAAATATAGAAAATTATCTACATCTACAAGTATGAAGTGGGAAGTGCCTTAATTCTATAATTTGATGGGCAAAGCTTATCCTACCTAATGCACTCAATCACTTTACTTTAACAGTAAGGTTATTAATTGTTCATTATTCATTATTCTTTCTTCATTTAAACAGAGGTAACTTTAAATGTCCCAACTTCCTGACAACCCAACAATTAAATCAACTCAACAGAACTCTATTGCTGCACCTAATGAATTTGATGTTGCTTCAGATCGAAAAATTACTGAACCCTATTTACAGATTGAAAATGTTAATAAACAATTTGGTCAATTTACAGCATTAAAAGATATTTACCTAGATGTTTATCCTGGGGAATTTGTTTGTTTATTAGGACCGAGTGGATGTGGTAAAACAACTTTACTTAGAATCATCTGTGGCTTAGAAACCCAAACATCAGGAAGGGTTTCTCAGAGAGGAAAAGATATTTCTAATTTACCCCCTTCTAAACGGGATTTTGGTATCGTCTTTCAATCCTATGCACTCTTTCCTAATCTAACGGCTGCTCAAAATATTGGTTATGGACTGGACAATGCAGGGAAACCTAAAGCAGAAATTAAACAACGAGTGACTGAATTATTAGACTTAGTAGGATTAGAAGGATTAGAGAAAAAATACCCCGCACAAATGTCAGGGGGACAACAACAAAGGGTTGCTTTAGCAAGAGCATTAGCGCTTTCACCTGGATTATTATTATTAGATGAACCTCTATCTGCTTTAGATGCAAAAGTACGGGATAAATTGCGTTCAGAAATTACAAGACTACAGAAACAGTTAGGGATCACAACTGTTATGGTAACACACGATCAATCAGAAGCCTTAGCAATGGCAGATCGGGTGGTTGTCATGGATAAAGGATACATTGCACAGGTAGGAACACCTCACTCGATTTATCAGTATCCTCAAAGTCCATTTGTTGCCAATTTTATTGGTGTTATGAATTTTATGGACGGAGTAATCACCGATGAAAAAACAGGTTGTTGTGGTAATTTAATCTTTAATATCCCCCGTAACCAACTATCAACTAATCAGAAAGCAGCCTTAGCCATTCGTCCTGAAGATATTCAAGTTCTGAGTGAGCAACAAACCAATAATCTGGAAAATACTTTTTCAGCGCAAGTAGAAGATATTGAATTTTTAGGGTCAGTCTATCGCTTGACTTTAACCCCAGAAGGAAATGGGAAAGAGACGATTGTGGTTGAAATTAATACCCAACAAGCTCGTCAATTAGATATAGAGTCTCTCAAGTCAGTTACTCTTTATTGTCCACCTGAACAAATCCAAGTTTTTTCCTCTTAAATCCTTTTACTTAAATTATCAATAAAAATGACAATTACTTCTAATCATAACACCACCTCTTCTCAAAAGATAAAGCACATTACCACATCTGAAGATTGGATAATGAGAGGGGTGCTTGCACTAGGAACACTTTGGTTATTAGTGGGAGTGGTTTTCCCCCTCTTTCCCATGATCTCTCGTAGTTTTTTTGATACGAATGATCAATGGATAGGACTCAGTAACTATGCTAAGTATCTGACAACACCTGCGCTGTATAAATCTTTTGCTAACAGTGTTTACATTGCTTCTGTTAGTACCTTAATTTCGGTTTTCTTCGCTTTTATTTTTGCTTATGCGTTAACTCGGACAGCGATGAAAGGAAAATCTATTATCAAGACTTTGGGAATGTTACCTATTTATATTCCTCCCCTCGCCTCAGCAATTGGGTTGATTTACTTATTTGGTAATCAAGGATTAATAACCAAGGGATTTTTTGGCATTTTACCTGAATTTGATATTAATTTATATGGCGCAAATGGAATCATTATTGGGGAATGTCTTTATATTTTCCCTCAAGCACTCATCATTTTAACCACTGCTTTAAGCTTAACTGACGCTCGTTTATATGAAGCAGCCCAAGCGCTAAGAACGTCTCCTATTCGCACTTTTATTACGGTCACTGTTCCCAGTATCAAGTATGGGTTAGTTAGTGCGGTGTTTGTTTGTTTTATTCTTGCTTTTACCGACTTTGGTGTCCCCAAAGTAGTAGGAGGAGATTTTAATGTCCTAGCAACAGATATTTATAAGCAAGTCATTGGACAACAAAACTTCTCAATGGGAGCAACCATTAGTGTTTTTCTCTTAATTCCGACTATTTTTGCCTTTGTCGTTGACCGCATTATTCAACGTCGCCAAACCGCTTTAGTCAGCGCTAAATCTGTTCCCCTACAACCTAAGCCACATCCAGTGTTAGATACGGCTATGTTAATTTTTTGCACCCTAGTGGTTGCAGCAATTTTAATTGTTTTTGGCACAATTATCTTTGCCTCTTTAGTGAAAGTTTGGCCGTATAACTTTGAGTTAGGATTTAGACACTATAATTTTAGTAATGTCGGGGGTGGTGGCTATGGCGCTTATTGGAATAGTATTGTGATGGCCTTATACACAGCAATTATTGGGACTGTTGTTGTCTTTATTGGCGCTTATTTAGTCGAAAAGGGCAAAGGACTTAAATGGTTACGTTCAGTTAATTATTTTCTTTCTACCATTCCCTTAGCACTGCCAGGGCTAGTATTAGGTTTATCCTATGTCTTTTTCTTTAATAATCCTAATAACCCACTTAATTTTTTGTATGGTACATTAGGGATTTTAGTCCTCTGTAATATTATCCACTTTTATACCGTTTGTTTTTTAACAGCGAGTACTGCCTTAAAACAAATTGACGCTGAATTTGAAGCGGTTTCTGCATCGATGGCTGTTCCTTTTTACAAGACATTTTGGCGAGTGACTGTCCCTTTATGTCTTCCTGCAATTTTAGAGATAGGAATCTACTATTTTGTGAACACAATGGTCACGATTTCTGCTATTATCTTCCTTTATCCCGCCAATGTTCCCCTTGCTGCTGTTGCCATTGTCAATATGGATGATGCAGGTGATATCGCACCTGCGGCTGCAATGTCCACCCTCATTGTTTTAACCAGCATTATCATCAGATTAGTCTATTGGACTGGGACAAAAGGATTAAGAACACGGACTCAAGCTTGGTTACAACGCACTTAAATAGTGAATAGTTGATAGTTGATAGTTAAGAGTTAGCTATCAACCGAAACAGTAGGATGGGCTTTGCCCATCAAACTATCCAGACAGTTCCTTTCTTTTGTTGGGTTTTGTGCCTCAACCCAACCTACATCTATTTTATTCTTCTAGAGTAGGATGGGCTTTGCCCATCAAACCATCCAAACAGTTCCTTTATTTTGTTAGGTTTTGTGCCTCAACCCAACCTACATCTATTTTATTCTTCTAAAAATGACAACAAACACTCGATTACGCCTTGCTGTGGTAGGATTATTCATTGCTCAAAATGAAGTCTTAATGATTCATCAAATGACCTTTCCTGAACCTGATTGTTGGGATTTACCAGGAGGAGGTTTAGAACCTCATGAGCCTATCATAGATGGCTTAAGAAGAGAAATTCAGGAAGAAACAGGAATTGTCGATTTTAAAATTGATAAATTATTAACAGTAGCTGAAAGTTTTTTTCCCGAAGGAGAAGGAAAAGTTTTACACTCTATTAACCTTATTTATCAATGTTCGGTTGAGTCTAAACCTCTTTCTTTTTCGATAGATGAAAGAGAAATTGGACCCAAAGGTGTCAAGTGGATACCCATAGAAGAACTAGAGCAGAATATCTGTTCTCAGAGAAGTTGGCAAGCAATACAAGTTTTTAAGAGTTAATAGTTAAGTTGTCGGTGATTCACTATCAATTAAATAAGATAATTTTAGGTTTATATAATATGGCAATAAAAAAGTTAGTTAAACACTTTGACACCTGCGCTTACTTGACATCCTATCCCAACCGCCCTGCAACAAATTTATATTGGCTAATAGAGTTCGTTGTCTAACAATAAATATATAAGTAAAACTATTAATATTTTAATTAATACAGTTCAATTTATTGAACGTTACCTATTAGCCTTGAAATTAATTTCAAGGTGGGTGTTTGGGGAAATTTAAGATATGGATATAAGCTCAAATCATGTTCTAATCATCTCTTCATCTGCTATATTATCTTATGCTCTATTATCTTAGAGAAATATTAATCAGCTTATTTAAGATCTGCAACAGCTTTTTCCCTTCAGATTAACCAAAGCGCTATCTAAGGTTCTTCATATCTATTGTAAGATTGAAGCATTGAATAATTTAGGTCTTTCATTGATTTTCTTAGCTTAAAATTCATTTTGTGATCAAAGTAACGGATTTTTAGAGGATTTTTAGGGAAAAATTAAGAAGTCTTTTACCCTTACTCCTCTATGGAAATCCTCGCCTCAGAAGTTTTAGGAGCGTCCCGTTTTGACCAATGTACCATTAGCATGGCTTTAGTGCATCTATGTAATCAAGCCAGTGAGTTAGGTCAAGAAATGCAGCAGCGCTATAACTCATGGAAAGCCGAGTCAGACGAAGCCATTAATGATCCTTGGCAAGATTTACACCAATTTAGCATTTTTATTCCCCATCCTGAACAAGCATACGAAGGAATTACTCTTGATCAAGGGTTAACGATGGGCTATAACATAGAAGTCGAACCAGTGAAAGATGCTGCCAAAATCCCCTATAAAATCCCAGAAGGGGGACATTTTGTGATCATTTTTAAGCAAAAGCGCCTTGAAGCACCCTTTGAAATCGCTGGGACTGGTATTTTTATCCGTCCCCTTGCTGCTTTTCTCCTCAATATTGTAGTTGATCCTGACGAAGGGAAATATGAACAAATGATTATTCAACACCCGATTGTTCGTGATTATCCTGAGAATTGGCAAGATAAGCTAAATTCATTTCTTAACCATGAAATAGTCTGGCAAGAATTGCCCAATGTTGTCGGATATGTGGATCAAGCAACCAATACGGACTACCGTTCTCCTTCATGGCAAGAATTATCCTTAGCCTCTCAAGGACTAGCAGGTTTTTAATAGACTATTGATTGAGTAAGCTAAAACCCATTTAAACTGGGTAAAGTGTCAATCAATTCTACCTCCTGCCTATCCTCACAACCAAATTTAGATGCTTAACAGCTTAAAACACCCGTTAGGCTAAAAGGACGCACTTCTGTGATGTGAACCTTAACAATTTGCCCTCGTAATTCCTCTAAATTGCCCTCAAAAAAGGTCAAACGATTACCACGGGTTCTTCCCATCACTTGACTGGGATTTTTGGGGTTAATATCTTCTACTAAGACCGACTCAACACGGTTAGCATAACGGGTAGAACGTTGGGCAGCTTTTTGTCCGACTAAATGGTTAAGGCGCTGTAAGCGATCGCTTTTGACTTCCTCACTGAGTTGGTTGTCCCATTGGGCTGCAGGTGTCCCAGGACGGGGAGAGTAAGCGGCAGTATTCAGTTGATCAAAACCAATATCTTCCACTAATTTGAGGGTATTTTCAAACTGTTCTTCCGTTTCTCCTGGAAAGCCCACAATTGCATCTCCACTAATGGCTGCATCTGGGATATAGTCCCGCACTTTGCCAATAATCTGCCGATAGCGCTCATGGGTATAACCTCGCTTCATCGCTTTGAGAATGTCATTATCCCCTGACTGAAAAGGAATGTGGAAATGTTCGCAAACTTTGGGAAGATCAGCACAAGCTTTAATGAGACGTTCGGTAAAATAACGAGGATGGGAAGTTGCAAACCGAATTCGTTCAATTCCTTCTACATCATGAACAAAATAGAGCAAATCAGTTAAGGTATGCAAATAACGGCCACTTTCAGTGACCCCAGGTAAATCTCGACCATAAGCGTCAATATTTTGCCCTAAGAGAGTAATTTCTTTATAACCCTGTTGTCCTAATGTTTCCATTTCAGCACGAATCGCTTCAGGGGTGCGGGATTGTTCTACCCCTCGCACGTTGGGAACCACACAATAGGTACAGCGCTCGTTACAGCCATAAATAACATTCACCCAAGCAGAAATATCGCTCTCTCGCCGTGGTTTAGTAATGTCCTCTATGATGTGAATGGGTTCAGTGGCTACTACCTGATTGCCATCCAATACTTGTTGTAATAAGTCTTGTAAACGATTAGCGTGTTGGGGTCCCATCACTAAATCAAGTTCGGGAACCCGTCGCAATAATTTCTCCCCTTCCTGTTGCGCAACACAGCCTGCGACAATGAGGGTTAAGTCTGGCTGTTCTTGCTTTCGTTTTGCTTGTCGTCCCAAATAGGAATAGACTTTTTGTTCAGCATTATCTCGAATGGTACAGGTGTTGTAGAGAATTAGGTCAGCTTCATTGGGATCATCAGAGTATTGTAAGCCCATTTCTTCTAGAATACCAGCCATTCGTTCAGAATCGGCCTTATTCATTTGACAGCCAAAGGTGGTGATATGATATCGACGGGAAGCAACAGCGCTCATGGATTTAGGCAAGAGAAAATTTTATACACAGGTTTTATATCTTAACAAAAACTGGTTACTTTTATAATGATGATAACCCCTTGAGTCAGGCTAAACTCTTTATTGATTACAGAATTGCTCTATGCTAATCACTTATACCGCTAGATACACCAAAATTGATTCAGGATATATGGGGCAACTAATTGAGTTTCCCGAAGTGATCACAGAAGGGAAAAATCTTGAAGATTGCCGTACTTCTTTACAAGATGCTCTAGAACAAATGCTCTTAGCTTATCAACAACAAAGCAAAGAAATTCCGTTAGGTAATAGTATCATTGAACCAGTAGAAATTCAACTTTAAAGGAAAATGTCAGTCAAGAGACGGGATTTAGTGAAATATTTAGAAGAAAATGGCTTTTACCTCTTACGAGAAGGTGGTAATCACTCTATTTATACAAACGATCTGAAAACCATTCCAGTCAAACGACATCGTACTTTTGATAGAGTCACAGCTAACGCAATTTGTAAGCAAGCTGGATTACAACCTAGATTCTAAAATCCATAGTAATTAGATGAGGATAGACTCATTTTATACCTCCCATCCTAGAAACTTTTTCAATCTGATCAGCGTCACTTGCGGCCAGAGCAAAACTAAGGTTCTATAGGTTAACATTCAGTTGCATTATAATTTACCAAATTATTTTAATTGAGGATTTAATCAAGTGGGCTGGTTTAATCGTTTATCGTTATCACGGGACATTGGCATTGACTTAGGAACTGCCAATACCCTTGTATTTGTTTCAGGAAAAGGGGTAGTACTCAAAGAACCCTCTGTTGTCGCCATCGATCAACATAAAAATCCCATCGCAGTGGGAGAAGAAGCCAGAAAAATGATAGGGCGAACCCCTGGTAATGTGGTAGCCTTGCGTCCCTTACGGGATGGGGTGATCGCTGACTTTTACAGCGCTATGATCATGTTAACCGAATTTATTCAGCGCTCAAATGATGGCAACCCTTTAGGTAATCCCCGTATGGTAATTGGTATTCCCAGTGGAATTACCGAAGTGGAAAGACGGGCTGTGATTGATGCTGCTAAGGAAGCAGGGGCTAGAGAAGTGGGACTGATAGAAGAACCCCTCGCTGCTGCGTTAGGGGCTGGCCTGCCCGTTTCTGAAGCCACAGGGAATATGATTATTGACATTGGCGGTGGAACAACAGAGGTAGCTGTTCTCAGTCTGCACGGTGGTGTCATTAGCGAGTCTGTTCGGGTTGCAGGTGATGAACTGACCAGTGCGATTATGCAGTACATGAAAAAAGAGCATAATCTGATTATTGGCGAGAGAACCGCCGAAGATATTAAAATTCGTCTAGGGGCAGCCTATCCTAGTAAATTAGACGATGAAAAAATGGAAGTTCGGGGACTGCATCTCGTGTCAGGTTTGCCAAAAACGATCACGGTTTTGGGGATAGAAGTTCGTGAATGTTTAGAAGAAGCGCTTGCTGTCATCATTGATGCCGTGAAACGGACTTTAGAACGCATTCCTCCTGAACTGGCCGCCGATATTATTGACAGAGGGATTATGTTAGCTGGTGGTGGCGCACTCTTAAAAGGGATGGATACTCGTGTCAGCCAAGAAATGGGTATTGTTACCCATATTGCTGAAGATCCCTTACTTTGTGTGGTTAAGGGAACTGGTGAAGTTCTCAAAAATCCTAAACTACTAGAACGCATTATCAGTGATAGTGTGCGAGGTATTTAGGCAGATAATCAAGATTGAGGGGGAATGAATGCTCATTGGACAACGTTGGTGGCAACGCAACCGTAAATATATCCTTTGGTCTTTGGTGGCCTTAGGACTGGCTTGGGTCTTACGTCAAACCCAAGGCGCATTTATTTTAGAGGTTTACGGGGTGTTATCCCGTCCTTTTGAGGGAGAACCGGCGGCTGTCCAAGAATCCCTCCTTACTAATGCCAAGATACAAGAATTAAATCTGAAAATTGCTGAACTCGAACAGCAAAATAGTCAACTCAAACAGTTATTAGGCTATGCTAAGGCGCAAAAAATCGAGTTCATCCCCGCTCCTATCATTGGTCATAGTGCAGATGCTTGGTGGCAACAGGTGATCTTAGGAAGGGGTTCTCTAGAGGGAATCAAAGAGGGGGACATTGTAACAAGTATTGGCGGTTTAGTCGGGCGTGTGATCGATGTTACCCCCCATACCAGCCGAGTGTTGTTAATTAGTGATCCTAGCAGTCAGGTGGGTGCAAGTGTTACCCGTAGTCGTTCCTTGGGTTTTCTCAAAGGTCAAGGGTCATCTTTTGCGTCTATGCAATTTTTTGATAAAGTTCCCGATGTTCGTCCTGGCGATACTATTACCACCTCACGAGTTAGTCGTTTGTTTCCTGCTGAAATTCCCATTGGTGTAGTAAAGTCCTTTCATTCTGATAAGGGGGCTGTTCCTGAAGCGACAATTGAACTAACTGCTCCCATTAATCATTTAGAGTGGGTCTTAGTTCAACCCCATAAAGCCCCTTTTTAAAATTCATAATTCATAATTCATAATTCATAATTCATAATTCATAATTCATAATTTCTGATGTGAAATACTTAAAAGCCCTTCTCTTATCCTATCCGATTACCCTCAATCGTATAATTATTGGGGGATCTGCCCTTTTATGTCTTTTACTTTCTCTTAGTCGTCTTCCTAGTATGGCATTATTGGAGATTGCCCCTAATTGGGTTTTAATGTGGGTGGTGTGTTGGAGTCTGAAGCGCACTATTTCTCAAGGCATTATTGCAGGGCTGACGTTAGGATTAATTGAAGATGGCTTGACAGGGGTGTATCCGTCTCATATTATCCCTTTAGTGATTGTGGGCATGACAACCGCTACCTTGACTAAACGACGTTACATTCATCAAGCGATGATCTCTGTGGTATTAATTGTCTTTATGATGGCAATTATGGCAGAAACCTTTACCGCCGTTCAATTTATGCTCAAAAATAGTCGCCCTATCCCTGATATTTGGCAAGATTTCCAACGAATTGCCCTTGTTTCAGCGATTCTTAGCAGTCTTTGGACTCCTGTGCTTTACTATCCCCTTGAATGTTGGTGGAATTATTTACGCAAGCGCCAGTCCCTTGCAGCATTTAAGTTTTAGAATAATTAGTCTAAGGAGATGAGAAGATGACTAATAATCTTTATGACACTGATTATGAGCAATGGTTAGCAAATCAAACGATTGCCTTAAAGGAAAGAAAGCCTGATTTATTAGATTGGGATAATTTACTTGAACTTTTAGAAATGGGTAATCCTAAAGACACGGTTGAAAGTAATTTAGTCATATTAATTGCTCATTTGCTTAAACTTTATGTCCAAAGTGATGCTCCTGATTGGATGACATTAAGCTGGTATCGCTCAATTGATGAGCATAGAAATCGGATTTTAAAAGCTAAAAGTAAATATAAATCTATTACTAAATTTCTTCCTTCAGCGATTAATAGTGCTTATCCTGATGCCAGAAAATTAGCAATTAAAGAGAGTAAATTTGCCGATGGACGCAAAGTTAAAGTCAGAGATGAGTCTGAATATCCACTATTTTGTCCCTTTTCTCTGGCGCAAATTCTTGATGATAATTGGTATCCTAATTAAGATATATTCACTTATTTGTCTTTTATTTTTAACTTAACAACTCTTCTGTCACTGAACATGAAATTCCTATTTTCTCAACGCATCCGTCCCTTCCTTCTTTGGACAGCCATCATTGTAACGGCTCTTTTTTGTCTGCTTCCTATTCTCTGGCAAGTTTTAACGTCAGTTAAGATTAATGCCGATATATCAGCGATTCCAACTATTTATTTACCCCAAAGTTTTACCTTAGAACATTATGCCGAAATCTTTACCCGTCGTCCCTTTTTTCTCTATCTCTTAAACAGCGCTTTAGTAGCGGTTATCTCAACCGTTTTATGTTTATTAATTGGTTCACCCGCCGCTTATGCTTTAGCCCGCTTAAAATTACCTGGGGAAAATCTAATCCTGTTATTTGTTTTAGGAGTGACTCTCTTTCCTTATGTTTTGTTATTCTTAGGACTATTAGAAGTGATTAAAGTCTTAGGCTTAGGCAACAATTATCTAGCGCTTATTATTCCTTACACAGCGATGAATTTACCCTTAACCATTTTAGTGATGCGAAGCTTTTTCCAGCAATTGCCGACAGAGATAGAAGACGCAGCAAAAATTGATGGCTATAATATCTCAGGAATGTTAATTTATATCTTGTTACCAATGACTCTTCCTGCCCTAGTTACCACCAGTATTTTAACTTTTATCTTTGCCTGGAATGAATACATTTTTGCCCTCACTTTTATTACCCGTGATGTCTTAAAAACCGTTCCCGTTGCAACGGCTCAAATTGGGGGATCTTTTATCTATGATATTCCCTATGGTGCGATCGCTGCTGCTACCATTGTCGGAACATTTCCCCTTGTTATTCTGGTGTTAACATTTCAGCGTAAAATTGTAGAAGGATTAACCGCAGGTGCAGTCAAAGGATAAGCGGCTCTACTGAACTTAAGGTGATCAGCACAACTTCTACATCTCCTAGATTGTTAGGCACGGCGAGAACTTAGAGGAATAATTGATAAATGTCAGATTCATGCCGTAAACTATAACAGGCTAATTGTGTTCTTTTATAC